>CALXVB010000028.1 GCA_944391855.1 uncultured Clostridia bacterium
TTTCCTCTGAAAATATGCACCCACAATATTTTTGCATATATAATCCTGCTTCTCTTGCTTCTGCTTGTCCTTCTCTAAATCCTACTCTAAAGTCTCTATACAAAAATTCTAATCCATATTTTTTTGCTATTTCTTCACATATTTGCTTTAATTCTTCGTGCTTTTGATATGGACTTACTAGAAGAGTGGTTGTTATGCTATCGAATCCATTTTCTTTTGCATATTTTGCTGTTTGCTCTAAACGTACTCTGTAGCAATAGTTTACGCATCTATTTTCTAAATCTCCTATTACATTTTTACAAAAGTTATCCAAACCATATTCTTCTTGAAATATTGCTTTCACATTTATAGATGCTGTATATTCTTTTAAACAATCTCTTCTTAGCTTATATTCCATATATGGATGGATATTTGGATTATACCAATACACTGTTGGTTCTATATTTTCTTTTCTTAATGTTTTTATGCAGTATACACTACAAGGTGCACAACAAGTATGCATTAATAGTTTCATTTTATATCATTTCCTTTTTCATTATCTTTTATTCTAATTTTCTATCTATTTTTCTAATATTTTTATATCATCTTTAGTTTCTTCTTTTTGGTTGTTATTTTCTTCCTTTAGTTTTTCTACTTCATTCGTTTTATTTTTTGTTCCGAATAGTTTAAACAAGAAAATTCCTATTGCTATATAGAATACAATTAACATTCTCCATGTAAAATACATGTGGCTTAATGTATGGTTTCTCATCACTATTAGCCATGCTATTGGCATCAAGGAAATTATTAAGTAAGGAAAAGCTTCTTTGATATTTATATGAATTTCTTTGTAATTCTTTATTAAATATCCTGTAAAATATATTGCTAATATTGCAAAATATGTAATTGTATTTTCCTTAGAATATAAAATATTTGCCCTTAGTCCACTATACCATGTTAATGTAGATGAATAATCTCTTTGAGAACGATGATAAAATTGTAGTAATGATTTATGTATTAAATCTCTATGATATAATATGTCTACAATAATCCATTTAGCTATGTTTACAGTTATCCATCCTATTCCCCAAAGAATCGTATTTGATATGATAAATTTTATAGACTCTTTTAATGATAAGTTCTCTTTTTCTTGTTTTAATAATAAATATATTAGCATAGGAATTCCTAGTGTAATTATTGGATGAGTTAATAAATCAAAGTAACAGGTTACCATACCTATAACCATAAAATACAACCCTATATTTTTAATCTTTTCAAATCTTATACAAATTACTATTGAGGCTATCATTGCAATTATAAATGTGAATGTTCCTTGTAAGTTGAAGCCCATAAAGAAATATTCTGAGGCTAGTAATGCCAGTAGTATTACAAAGCAATATTTAAAGCTAACTTTTTTATACAACACCATCATTAAAATCATAGCAAGGAATGCAAATACAGAAACTAAGATTTTTCTAATTTCATCAAAGCTAAAAAATATTAACAATGGTCTTATTATTGATATATATCCATGCCAATACCTTGCATATTCATATGTTTCTTCTATATTGCCATCTACTGTTTTTTTAAGTTGTTCTTTTACATTATATCCTTCATTAAACCTTACATTATCAAAAGTTGTCGTATCTTCGTAATATTTTTGTTGTTTTTCTGGCACATAATCTATTCTTGCAAGCATTGCTGATTCAAGAGGTTTACTAGGATCTATAGAATATGGTGCATTTAACATTGTGGTATCACTAGCGCTATCAAAGTACATGCCTAGTATAACAGAGGGAATACCTTCTTTATATAATTCTTCAACACTTTGTTCTGTATTTTTTTGTATCCAATCTTGTGGAAATGTTGAACTTAAGGTAAGTGCCCCTACAAATATTATTATTACTATAAAAAATGTAAGTATATATTTAAATATAACCTTAGTTATTTCATGAGCTCTAGCTGACTTGTTATTTTGATTTTCATTTTTCTCTTTACTTTTGTTCATTTTTTGTTTTCTCCCCTTATTTTCCTCTTAATTTTCTTATAATTTTTCTTCTATTTCTCTAATATTTTCATATCATCTTTGGTATCTTCTTTTTTGTTATTTTTGTTTGTCTTGTTGTTTGTTTTCTGGTTTTTCTTTCAATATTTTACTTGCCATTATTAATACACAAATAACTGAAATTATTAATAATCTATATGTAAAGTTTACATGTGTGTACGAGTGTTGTTTTAGCACTATATACCATACTAGCGGAAAGAAAAATATAATTATATATGGTACACATTTTTTTATATTTTCTTTAAAATCAATATCTTTTTTAAAGTTTTTTATCATCATTACAATTATGTAAATAGTAGCTATTGTAAGTACACCGACATATACTGTTGGTGATAAAAATTCTAAATTTCTTTTTATAACGTCGAATAGTCCGAATAAATCTTCTCCTTTATATTGTGGTATGTCGCTTCTAAATAGTGCTTGTTCTATTGCTTGAGATATTATAGGTCTATTATATATAAGTTCTGTAATAACCCACTTGCTTGCCCATGTTATTCCATAGCCTAATGTCCATGATATTCCTATTTTTAATATTTCTAAAATATATTTTTTTATTTCTGCTTTTTCTTCTTCTTTTTGCATTAATAAGAAATATGTTATTGCAGTAATTCCAAGTGTAACTAATGGTGCTGTAAGCAAGTCTATAAAACTAGATACAGAACCTACAACAAAGAAAAATATTCCTATGTGTTTTATTTTGTTATATCTAATTAATAAAATAATTGAACTTATAAATGCAACTAAAAATATTAAAATTTCATTGATTGATTTTGTCACAATAAATATGCTTACTGATAATAACCCTATGCAATATATAATTCCACTTAATATGTTTATTTTTTTGCATATTAATATAATTAAGCTAATTACACAAATTATTGTTACAATAAGTAGTACTATTCGTATTTCTGAATAATCAAAAAGTGCAAGTAGTGGTCGTAATACTCCTAAATATCCATGCCAATATCTTGCATATTCATATGAATCTTCTATATTGTCTCCATGCATTAATCCATAAAGTTCCTTGGTTTGATATAAATCTCCATTTTTTTGGTTTATATATTTCTCATTTGCCCCTAAATTATATTGCCCATCAGGATATACTTCTTTTGTTTGTTCTGGTATATAATTTTTTCTTGCTAACATAAAGCTTTCAATTGGATGACTACTATCTACTGAATATGCTGTATTTATCATAAGTGCATCTGTAAATGTAAAAATGTTTTCTTCTTTATATTTTAAGTCAAATGTTACTTTTTCTCCTTCTTCTACTAAAGTCTCTGATGAACTTCTTACATTTTCTTCCATTACTGAAGAAGGTATTAAACTGCTTAATGTTAAGACTGCTATATATATTCCTATTAAAATTACAAATATTAATATGTATCTTAATAGTCCTTTTAATATATTTTTTATATTCTCTTTCATAATATTTTATCCCCACATTTTACTTTTAAAAATGACATTGTTCATATTTTCCGTTATCGCTTTCTCCATCATATTGCACGCCAATATGTTTATATGCTGCTGGAAGTGCTATTCTACCTCTTACAGTTCTTGATATAAATCCTATTTGTATTAAATATGGCTCATATACGTCTTCTATAGTATCTACTTCTTCTCCTAAAGTAGTAGCTATTGTTTCTATTCCTACTGGTCTTCCTCTATATTTAATAATTAAAGTCTCTAATATTTTTCTGTCTATATCATCTAGACCTAAATCGTCTATTTCTAGTTTATTTAACGCTATCTTTGTAATCTTAAGTGTTATATTTCCGTCTCCCAAAACCGCAGCATAGTCTCTTACTCTTTTTAACAATCTATTTGCAATTCTAGGTGTTCCTCTTGACCTTCTTGCTATTTCCACTGCTGATTCATTATCTATATTGATTTCTAATATATTTGCTGACCTTTTTATAATTGTTGTTAAGTCCTCTGTATTATATAGCTCTAGTCTATGTATAATGCCAAATCTGTCTCTTAATGGGGTTGCAAGTGAACCAGCTTTAGTAGTTGCACCTATTAAAGTAAATTTTGGTAAATCTAATCTTATAGACCTTGCACTTGGTCCTTTTCCTATTATAATATCTAAAGTATAATCTTCTAAAGCTGGATATAGTATTTCTTCAACACTTTTATTTAATCTGTGTATCTCATCTATGAATAATACGTCAAATTCTGATAAATTTGTAAGAAGTGCTGCTAAATCTCCAGGCTTGCTAATTGCTGGTCCTGAAGTTATTTTTATGTTTGAGTTCATCTCATTTGAAATAATATTTGCAAGTGTTGTTTTTCCAAGACCAGGAGGTCCATATAAAAGTACATGGTCTAATGGCTCTCCTCTTTTTTTAGCTGCTTCTATATATACTTTCATGTTTTCCTTTACTTTATCTTGTCCAATATATTCACTTAAAGTTTTAGGTCTTAAAGAGTTTTCTAGTCTTTCCTCGTTTATGTCTTCAAGTTCTGGATTTATTATACGTTCTTCATCCAATTGTATTTCCTTCCCTTCTATAATTTATTCTTGTTTTCGTATGTGTTTTTCATCAATGTCATTGTCTTTTTTTGAGTCATCATCGGCAAGTAGTTTACTCATATCTTTATATCCTATTGCAATTATTGCAATAATTAAAATTGCAAATGATAGTGCTTTCCATATACCACTTTCAAGTAGTATTACTGCAAACATACCTAAAATTGCTGTTATTCCATACATTATAAGTACTGCCTGCTTTTGGGTATATCCTTTTGCCATTAATTTATGGTGTAGATGTCCTTTATCTGGCTTAAATACAGCTTTTATAGATTTTCCTTTTATTATTCTTCTAAATATCGCAAATATTGTATCAAATATTGGCATACCAAGTATTATAATTGGGGCTATTAAAACTAATGCTGTGTACGTTTTAGCTACACCAAGTATTGAGATTATTGCTAAAGAAAATCCCATAAAATTAGAGCCCGTATCTCCTATAAATGTTTTTGCAGGACTAAAATTAAATGGTAAAAATCCAACAAGTGCACCTGCTAAGGCTGTAATTAAAACTATTGCTATTAATGGAGAGCCATTTAAAGCAAATACCATAAGAAGTGATAAACAAGAAATTAAAGTTACTCCTGATGATAGCCCATCTAAACCATCTATTAAATTAATTGCATTTGTAATTCCTACAATCCAACAAACAGTAATTATATATGAAAAGATTTCACTAATTACAATTTTTCCTTCTGTAAATGGTATTGATATATTTTCTATTCTTATACCACAAGCTACCACTATAATTGAAGCTATTATTTGAGCTGTGAGCTTTACTAAGCTTGGTATTCCTTTCACGTCATCTATATAACATGTTATTCCAAGAACTACTATTCCCGCAAAAAATCCTATCATTTTTATATAATAGTTTTCTTCTCCAAATAAATTTAATTTTCCTTCTATAGACGTTGTGATAAATAAATAAATTATTGATACTAAAAATCCTGAAATTACTGCTAATCCACCAAGTCTTGGCATAGGCTTTTTATTTACACGTCTATCATTTGGTATATCTATTGCCCCTACTTTTTTTGCTAACCTCATTGTATGTGGTGTAACCACAAATGTAGTTATAAAGGCTAGTAAAAAGGCTATTGCTATATCTCCCCACATAATTATTTAGTTCCTTTCTTTTTTTGCACTTTTTATATTATTTTTCACTTTTTGTTTTTTTACTCTGTTACTTATACTCTCTACTCTATTATCTCTACATTATACCCTATAAATAATCCGCTTTCTATTACTCCTGGTATGCTCTTTATTCTTTTTTCTAAAGTTTGTGTAATATTTTTAAAACTTACATCTAATATTAAATTTCCGTTCTCTGTTATTACAGGTCCAGCTTTATTTACAGCTTGTCTTAAAACTATTTCTTTTGCATTTAATTTAATTAGTTCTTCTTTTACATAGTTTATTGCATCTGGATAAATTTCTACTGGCACTTTATTCTTTTCTCCTAAATAATTTACTCTTTTACTACTATCTATTAAAATATATGTAACTGGCGAATTTATAATATTTAGCTTTTCCTTAAACATTGCACCGCCCTTTACCTTTAATTAGCCAATTACTGCTATTTACTTCATCTGCGCCATCAAATGACCAATCTGGTTTTTGATTGCTTAAATTTACTGCTTTAATATCTAAATATGCACAAAGCATTTTTATTTCAAATGAAGTAGGTATTGCTGTTATTTGTAAATTTTCTTTTTTTACTTTTTCTGCTATTGCTATTGCCGCTAAATATGAAGTTGTACCAGATCCAAAACCTATTACCTGATTGTTCTTAACCT
The DNA here is from genome assembly GCA_944391855.1 of uncultured Clostridia bacterium. Classification (GTDB taxonomy): domain Bacteria; phylum Bacillota; class Clostridia; order TANB77; family CAG-508; genus CALXVA01. Next base: position 6,374 of record CALXVB010000028.1, read on the forward strand.
TCTCTGCTATTTTCTCTGCAACTTTCTTTTTTTCTTCTAAATTTTCAATATTGTCTACTTCTATCTTTTCGAATAGTTCTTTACTCCAATTCATAAGTTCCTCGCTTTCTAATACTTATAAATATACTTATGTAGGATTATATCATTATATTTTTAGTTAGTAAACCATTTCAATAGAAAAAAATAAATAGAGGAATAAAATACTTGCTTTTTAGTATTTTCCTCTATTTATCATTAATTTTTCTACCTACAACTGCAAATCTACCATCTTCTGTATGGTATGCACATGTAGATAAAGTTATTAGTTGATCACCATATTCTGCAGTTTTGCCTGTATCATATAAAGATGCTTCTTTTGCATTTTCTACAAATTCGTTATATTCTTTCTCAGTCTTTGGATTAATGAAATAATAATATCTAAAAACATTCTTTTCTGATTTATAATATACTCTTGACCTAAATGCTGATATTATTTCATATTCTGCATCTTCTTCTGTTGTTGTAAACCTTATTATTGGATGCTCTTTATAATATTCTTCATCTGCATAATTTAATAGATTATTAAACATTGAGCCGTCTTGCATATTATGACCATATATTAAAAAGTTATTACTTTCTATATTCCAATCATAGCCTGCATCAAGGAATAATGCACCATATACACTTTCTTCTTTGTCATAGTTGCGGTTCATATAAAAGTCATTATCTTCTCCTTGAAGTACTGGATAATTTATATTTGTTCCTTCTATTTCTATCCAACCAATTATATCAGAATTTTTCTTTTTTAACTCTTCTATCTGAAGCATTCTTTCTGTTTTTTCCGGAGTTATATCTGCTTTATCAACAGTTATTGTATTTAGTAGATTACTTTCTTCTTTTACTTCTTCTTTATCTAGAAAGTAGTTTACAATATATATAACTGAAGCAATAATTATAATCAGAAGAATAAAAATCAGGATTTTATATGACTTTTTTACCTTTCTAAAACGCTTTCCTTTTGTCATATTTTTTCTCCTAAATATATTTAGTTAATTAACATATTATTTATAACACAAAGCAAAAAACTTTTCAATACATTTCGTATATTGTCGTATTTAATTTATAGCAAAATTTATTCCTCTAGCCACGATATCTTTCATTTTTTCGATTAAACTGTCTATTTCTTTTGGTGTTACAATAAAATTATATTCTTCGGGTGCCAGTATTTCCTTTATAATTTTGTATTTATCCTCTTCTTGTAGTTTATTTAGAAAATCATTTGATTCTCCCTTTTCTTGTACTTTATTTATAAATAATGTTAAACTATCTGCAGCTATAGTTGCAGCTTCTACAACTGTAGGTATTCCCATAGCTATAACTGGTACTCCTAATGTGTTTTCAGTAAGTTCTTTTCTTGCATTTCCTACACCTGCCCCAGGCACTATTCCAGTGTCTGCTATTTGTACAGAACTACTAATTCTTTCTATATTTCTGGATGCAAGAGCATCTATAATTATTACTAATTGTGGTTTTGTATTATCTATTATTCCTTTTAAAATTTCCATAGTTTCAATTCCAGTAGTTCCAAGTACCCCGGGAGAAATTGCACTTACTTCTCTTGTATTTTTGTCTAAAACCTCTGGCATATATTCTAGTAAATGCCTTGTAATATCAATTTCATTAATCACCTTTGGTCCTAATGAATCAGGTGTTACATATATGTTTCCAAGTCCTACAATAAGTACAGAACCATTTTCTTGCACATGTTCATTTATTAATTTTCTTAATTCATTTGTTACAATTTCAGAAGTTTTTTGTATTTCTTCTTCATTTGCAATTTTCAAGTTTTTTACGTCTATTGTAATATAATTTCCTTGTTTTTTACCAATAGCTTCTTCTCCTTTTTCATTTGTCACCTTTACTCTAGAGATAGTTATATTATCGTCCACTTTTTCTTCTTCTGCTTCTATTCCATTAATATCTTTTTCGATATTATTTGCCTTGTTATATAAATCTCTTCTTTCTAGCGCTAAATCTGTTCTAAAATTATACATAAAATTCCTCCAATCATTTTTTATTATTTTTGTAAAAATATTAAATTTTATACATATTTTTAATGTATTTTTTATTTATTAATATTTTTAGCTTTACTTAATATTTTCTTAATATTTCAGAACTTGAATTTTATGTATAATTTTGTTACAATTTGTATGTATTTTAAATTCTTGATAGGAGGGATTTAATTTGAAAGATTATTTAAAATCAAATAAAGGTGGATTTTTAAAGGCTCTAGGAATATTCTTTTTGGTTATTCTTATATTAATCCTTATAGCTTTAGGCTCTGGATACGCACTACTTACAAGTAAATTAAATAATATGCAACAAGTAGATATTGATGAAACAGCTATAACTGTAAATCCTGAAGTTGAAGAGAAATTAGATGGATATAGAAATATTGCTTTATTTGGTGTAGATTCAAGGGATAATTCTTTTGATAATGCTAGAAGTGATGCAATAATTATAGTAAGTATTAATGAAAAGACAAATGATATAAAACTTACGTCTGTGTATAGAGACACTTATGTAGATATTGAAGGGTATGGTTTAGATAAAATAACTCATGCGTATGCATATGGAGGACCAGAACTTGCAATAAGTACTCTTAATAGGAATTTAGATTTAAATATTACCGAATTTGTTACAGTAAATTTCGAAACAGTAAAAACTGTAGTTGACTCATTAGGTGGTATAAAATTAGAAATAACTGATGCAGAAGCACAGCAAATTGGACTTAGCTCTGGTGGAACATATACTCTAGATGGAGAAGAAGCTTTAGCTTATGCAAGAATTAGAAAAATAGATTCCGATTATCAAAGAACTGAACGTATAAGAACTGTTCTAGATGCAGTATTTGAAAAAGTAAAAACAATGGAAGTTTCAGAAATATTAGATTTTGTTGACATAGTACTACCTCTTATTTCTACAAACATTTCAAGTAACAAAATAATTGCAATGCTTCCATCAGCACCTTTTTTTAATATATCAGACAGTATCGGCTGGCCATATGACGTAGAAGGATTTTCATCAGATGCTTGGTATGCAGTACCAGTAACTCTTGAAGATAATGTTTCAGAATTACATAGAGAATTATTTGGTGAAGATGATTACACACCATCAGAAACAGTACAAGAAATTAGTGATGATATAATATATCAAACTGGATATGATGAATAACTTTTTGAAACAAGGGGACACACAATTCGTTCCAGAAATGGAACGAATTGTGTGTCCCCTTGTTTCAACATTTTTTATCTCGTTAGAATTCTTGCAAGTTCTATTCCAGAGCATGATGCCATCATAAGTCCTCTTGTCATTCCTCCTCCATCTCCTATGCAATATAAACCATTTATATTTGTTTCGAAATTATTATCTATGCTAACTTTATTACTATAAAATTTTATTTCTGGTCCATAAAGTAAATTATCTGGATTAGCAAAACCCTCTATTACTTTATCTAAACTTCTTATAAATCTTAATATGTCTGTCATTGTTCTATATCCTAATGCAAATGTTATATCTCCTGGTACTGCTGTTTTTAGAGTTGGTACAACTGAATTTTCGCTAAGCTCATTCTCCCATGTTCTTTTTCCTCTATATATGTCTCCTAATCTTTGTACAACTATGTTGCCCGCACCTAATTCATTTAAGTTTTTAGCAACATTTCTACCATAATCAATTGGCTTATTAAATGGATATGTAAAATTATGTGATACTAATATTGCCAAATTAGTATTTGTACTTTTCTTATCTTTATATGAGTGTCCATTTACAAGTGTAAGGTTATTGTCATATACCTCGTTTGCTACAAATCCACTAGGATTTTGACAGAAGGTTCTTACTTTATCCCTAAAGGGTTCTGGTCTTCCTATAAATTTACCTTCATACATATATTTATTTACTTGTTCCATAACACTATCTGGAAGCTCATATCTTATTCCTATATCAACTGTTCCGGGTCTAGTCTCTATATTGTGCTTGTCACACATATCTGTAAGCCAATTTGCACCTTTTCTTCCTACTGCAATTACTACTTTGTCACCATAAATACTTTCTAGCTCAACGTCTTCATTTGCTTTTTCTGATTTTTTAGTTTTAACTCCTTTAACCTTTCCATTTTCTACGATAAGGTCTTCTACAATAGTATTAAATAACATGTTTATTCCATGCTCTTCTAAGTATTTTTCTATTCTACCATATATTTCATGGCTTTTTTCAGTTCCTAAATGTCTAATTGGTATATTTATTAAATTAATACCTTCTTTTTTGGCTTTACTTTGTATCTTTTGAATTTCTTCTTTATGTTCAGTTCCTTCTAATTTCTTATCAGCACCAAAAGCAAGATATATGTTATCTGCATAGTCAATAAGTTTCTTTGTTTTTTCTACTCCTATATATTCATGTAAATCTCCACCAACATATATATCGTCATCTTCTGGATTGTATAATGATAATTTCCCATCAGAGAATGCACCTGCACCAGAAAATCCACTAGTTATATTACAAAACGGTCTACATTTTATACATTTTCCTGTTTTCTCTATTGGACAGAATCTGTCTTCTACTCTTTTTCCTTCTTCTATTAATAATACTTTCTTATCTGAATTCTTTTGTATTAGTTCGTATGCTAAAAATATTGAACTTGGCCCCATGCCTATAACTATTAAATCGTATTTTTCCATTAACACCACTTCCTATGTCTAATTTATTATTTATTTTATATAATCTTAAGATATTTTATGAGCAATATCTACAAAGTATAGCTTCTAACCCAACATTTATATCTATTAAACCAATTTTATAGTTTGCATCTAAATTTACAAGTTCTTGCATTATTTTTTTTACCTCTTCTTCTGTAAAATATCTTGCTTGCGCTCTATATTTGTTTACTAAAAACATCTGATTTGGTTTTAATTTCATGGATACTGCTAAGTCTTTTCTATACTTTTCTGCAATTTTTACTATGTATAGTTTCTTAAAATGGTTGTATAAAGTTATTAGTATTTTTTGTATTGGTTCTTTTTCATAAATTAGTTCCTTTAATACTTGCATTGCCTTTTCTATATCTTTTTTCCCTAAATTGTCAGTTAAGTCAAATATTACACTATCTATTTGTTTAATACATAATAGGTCTATTTCTTTATTTGTAATTGTTCCATTTGCACCTACAAATTCTATTAACTTTCTAACTTCATTTATTAAATCTTGCATATTAGTACCGCAACATTCAATAAAATATTTAGCTGTGAGGTTATCTATTTTTACTTTATATGCTGCACAAATTTTTTGTGTATTTTGAACAAGTTCTGGTAGTTTTAAAATAGCAAACTCTGTAATTGTTCCATTTTTCTCTATTGCTTTATATAGCTCATTTTTCTCTACTGTTTCTTCCACAAATATAAGCTCTACTGCTGAATTAATTAAGCTAATATTTTCATTTATATATTCAGCAACTTTATTTGCTTGCTTTATATTTTCTAGTTCTGGGCCTCTTGCAGTTTTCTTTTCCTTTTTAAATAGTCCTGTATTCTTGGCAATAATTAATTTCTTTTCATATCCAAATGCTGGAGTTTCAATATCAGAAATTATTTCTTTAACATTACTATCATCTATTTGAATAAAGTTAATTCCATTGATTAGATTACCAAATTCTCTTTTCATCTTTTTTACTTTTGTATCTAATAAATAACTCTCTTCACCAAAAAAAAGATAAATTGCCATTTTCTACTCCTTTTATATTTTATATCTATAACTTTAACGAAAATTTAGCTGAATGTGCATGGCATATAGCTGCTGCCATACTATCTGTTGTATCGTCTAGTTTAGGAAGCTTATCTACTCCTAAAATAGTCTTTACCATCTTTTGAACCTGTATTTTGTCTGCTCTACCGTAACCTACTACAGCTTGTTTTATTTGAAGTGGTGTATATTCATAAGTAGGTACTTTTTTTCTACAGCCAACTACTAGTATTACTCCTCTTGCTTGTGCAACATTTATAGCTGTTTTTGCATTATTATTGAAAAATAACTCTTCTACAGATATTGCATCTGGCTTGTATTCATCTATAATGCCTTCCAAATCGTCGTTTAATTTTAATAATCTTAGTGGGAATGACTGTTTTGCTTCAGTTAATACTGCACCAGACGTAATTAGCTTAAACTTATTACCTATGTAATCTATTATGCTATACCCGAGTTATTGCAAACCCTGGATCTATACCTAATATTCTCATTTTGTTTTACTTCCTTTCTGGAACAAGGGGACACACAGATCGTTCCAAAAATGGAACGATCTGTGTGTCCCCTTGTTCCATTTTTTATAGTATTATTCTAAATATTTCTGCAACACTCCATGCTTGTGCAATAGTTCCTTGTGGTCTATATTTTTTTCCATCTGTATCATACAATTCGCAAATATTTCCTACTGTCTTTCCATAATTCATTTCTTTTACAAAGGTTTCTTTTACTTTATTTTTAAATTCTACAATCTTTGCTTCTATTTTTTTCTTTTCTTGTTTGTTTTTCTCTACTTTAAGCATATTCCTTAAACTGTCATAATACAATCCTAAAAGCCATGGCCATATAACTCCTTGGTGATAGCTCATATCTCTTTTTATCATATCGCCTTCATATCTTTCTCTATATCCCGCTTCTCCTTTTGCTAATGTTCGCAAACCATATGGAGTAAGTAACTTCTTTTCTGAAGTAGCTAGTATTTCTTTTGCAATATCGCTATTTACATCTATTACAGGATATGATAGCGAGAGCGCAAATAATTGGTTTGGCCTTATTTTTGAGTCTCCTAATACGTCATATAGAGATTTTCTTTTCTTATTATAGAATTTTTCATTAAAACTTTTTTTACATTTTTTAGCGAGTTCTCCATACCTTTTTGCTTCTTCCTTGCCTCTTAATAATGTTGTTAGCTCTTCCATTATTTTCAAAGCATTATACCATAAACTATTTACTTCTACTGCTTTTCCATTTCTTGGAGTAACTACAAAGTCACCTATTTTTGCATCCATCCAAGTATTTTGTATGTTTTCTGTTCCTGAGGAAATTAAATAGTCTTCATCCATATATATATTGTTTCCATCTATATCTATTCTTTCTTGATATGCATTCATTATTTTTACTAATGATGGATATACATATTCTCTAACCCATTCATACTCATTTGTATAGCTCAAAAACTTTTTAACCTGTTCAAATAGTAAAAGTGAAGCATCTACGCTATTGTATAATGGTCTTGAATCATATCCAGAATATCCATTTGGTACTAGACCATATTTCATATCTCTTATACAAGTTAAAAGTACTTCTTTTGCTGCTGCATATCTTCTTGTTTTTAACAATATTCCTTCAAACGATATTAATGAGTCTCTTCCCCAGTCTAAAAACCATGGATATCCAGCAATTAATGTGTATAGGGCAAATGATGGTCTATACACTACAAAATTGTCAGTAGCTATAACAAAGTTTTTTACTAAATTAATATAGTCTACGTCTTTTGATTCTTTTTTCTTTTCATCTAGTAAGTCTGTATTATATATAATTGTACTTAATCTAACTATTTCTTTGTTAATTAAATCTTTTGCATTTATTTCTTCTATATTTTGCTCTAGTGAACATACAAATGTAATATATTTATCTTCATTTGGCTGTATATCTATTTCATACACACCTGGAACAACATGATTTTCTACTGCACCTTGTCCTCTTTTTTCTTCTTCTATATAGTACATATTATGAAATATATCATTTTCATGTTTTATATATCTTCCTTCTGATGCAAATGTGTATATAGGGTGCTGTGAGTTATTGTCTATTATTAGACTTACTTTGTTATTTTCTATCTCTTGCTTTACGTCAAAATTCTGGCTAGTATTTGTTGTATGAAACCCTCTAAAGTTTACTACAGGTGCTAGTGTTAATTTAGCTGCCTTTTCTCCATTTTTTATGTAATAATATATTCCAACTGTATTTTTTCCATGTTCTAAACATATGAATTTCTTTATTAAAATATCTTCTACTTGATATGTAAAAATTGGTATATATTCTTTTTCAAAGCTTTTTAAATATTTGTATCCGTCTGATATATTATTCTTGCATACATTTGTATATAGGTTATATGATTTTCCGTCTACTACAATTGCTTCATCTACTTTAGATAAAATTAACTGCCTATTTCCTGGTGGCATAAGTGGTGCAACTAATAACCCATGATATTTTCTTGTGTTTGCACCTATTATTGTAGAACTGCTATATCCACCAATTCCATTAGTTATTATCCATTCTTTTTCTATACCTTTTTCTAAAGATATCTCTTCTTTTTCGTATTTCATTTGTTTCCTCCAAATTTTTAATTTTTATCTAACTATTAAGTTTATGTTCTTTTATACTATTCATCCTATATTATTTTTTAGTAGATTTGCTTCTTGTTTTTTTCCCTTTTTGCATTTGTTTTTGTCTTTCTGCTTGTTTTAAATCAGATTCTTTTATTGATTCTATTCTGTCGCTGTATTTTTCAAAGAATTTACTTTTTCCTAGTTTTTCTTTTTTTCCTTTAGCTTCTTTTACATTCTTTTTATTATCTTTTTCTTGCTTTTTTAATGACTTCTTTCTATCTTTAAGCTTATTGTTTAGCATCATATATTGAGCATTATTTTCCATATTGTTAAATTTTAAATCATCACATATTAATTGAATGATTGAAGCTGCAATAGCATCTGGATTGTGACGTATCTTTCCATTTTCTATATGTGATAACTTTCTTTGTATTAAAGACACTCCTTCAACTTTTACCTTTGATATGTCCTGCTCTACAAGTTCTGAACCTTCCATATTGTATTTTCTTATATATTCTGGAATTATCTCTCCTGTATCATACATACAATATTCAATTACACCTTTTCCTGCATGCTCATTTATTGCTTTGATATGTTCTGACAAAGAGTAATTATCAGTTTGTCCAGGTTCTGTCATTAAGTTACTTACATATATTTTAAAAGCTTTCGATTCTTTTATTGCTTTAGCTACACCTTTTACCAATAAATTTGGTATTACATTAGTATACAAACTTCCTGGGCCTATAACTATTGCATCAGCTTCCATTATAGCTTCTATAACTCCTGGATCCGGCTTGCAATTTGATGGTGTTATAAATATTCTATTAATTTTACTTGTTTTGTCATTTATAACTTCTGGAATTTTATCCTTACTTTCAATTACAGTTCCATCATCTAGTTCTGCACAAATCTTTATTTCTTCTAATGTTACTGGTAAAACCTTTCCAGTCATATTAAATATATTTTGAGATTCCTTAACAGACTCTGTAAAATCATTATATAATGTATTCATTGCTAAAAAATACATATCACTAAACGATAAATTTGAAAGCCTACCAGATTTAAACTTAAAGTTCATTAATTTTTCCATAGTTTCTTCATTACTAGATAGTGCTACTATACTTTCTTTTACGTCATCTAAGGGTAATGTGTCAAGCATTTTTCTTGACTCTGTTTTTTGCTCTCCATAATCAGATACAGTAACTATTGCCGTTATATTATCTGTATAATTTTTTAAGCCTTTTAGTACTGAATTTAATCCAGCACCTCCACCTATTGCAACAACTTTAGGTCCTTGATTATATATTCTTTTATTAAAAATCAAAGTTTTTACATTTGATCTTTCATCATCCATTCTTTTATCTGTATCTTCTACTAATATTTCTAAAGTTCTTTTTTGAATTGCTACAATGCTGTATATTATGCAAATAAAGCCAATAACAAATATACCTGCAATTTTAGCTAAATTTCCAAACTCCATTTGTCTACTTGTTAGCACTTCCGCCATGCCATAGCAGCAAAGTAGTACTCCTATAATTGTAAGTAATATCCATCTTTTTATTTTAGTATTTGCTTTAAACCACTTAAAGAATCCTTTCATTTTTCTATAATCCAATCCTTTCACTATATATCAAAGTTAAAATTATAATATTTATATTGTAATTTTATTCTCCTAATATTTCTACTTCTAATTCTATATTTTTTCCTGTTTTTTCATGTACTACTTTTTTCACATAATTTATTAATTCTATTATATCTTGTGCTGTAGCATTTCCTGTGTTCACTATAAATCCAGCATGCTTTTCTGATACTTGTGCACCTCCGATTTTGTATCCTTTTAGTCCACATTCATCAATTAACTTTGCTGTTATATAATCTTCTCCTCTTTTGAATGTACTTCCCGCACTTGGAAGATCTGGTTGTTTTTCTTTTCTTGAATTATTATATTCATTCATCTTTGTTTGTATTTCTTCTTTATTTCCATATGGTAATTTTAATTTAGTTTCTAATATTATATGTTTCTTATCACTAAATACACTATCTCTATAGCTAAAATTTTGCTCGCTATTTTCTAAAACAACAATATTACTTTCATCTATGCTTTCTGGTGGTTCTGTTATCTCTATATCTTCAATATTGCTTATTCTCGCACCCCTATTTTCCTTCTTAAGTTCAAGGCATTTTGTATTAATAACAATATCTTTCATTTCCCCACCATAAGCACCAGCATTCATCTTAACTGCCCCACCTATTGTTCCTGGTATTCCTGCTGCAAATTCAAAACCAGTAATTCCGTTATTTAATAACTCTTGTGCAAGTCTTGCTAGTTTTACTCCTGCACCTGCAGTTACTAGAGCAAAATCTTTTTGCTTATCTATATTAATTTTATCAAACTCTATTTTTATAACTATCCCTCTTATCCCGTTATCTTTAACTAGAATATTACTTCCGTTACCAATAACAGTTACCATTTCGTTATACCTATTTGCCGTATTTAATGCATGCATTAATTCTTTAATATCTTTTACTTTTACTAAAACATCTGCATTGCCGCCAACTTTAAAACTAGTATATTTTTTCATTGGCTCATTCATATATATTCTAGTTGTAGGAATAACTTTAGTTAGTTCCTGACATACCTCTATAAACTTCATACACTTAAAACTCCTTCTGGCATAATACACCTAGATTTTATCATTTTTATCAAAATTTTACAATACTAAACAACTAATTTACGATTAATTTATATAATTGAATTTACACCTTAATTTTATTTGCATTACTCCTCTATTTTTATTCTCTCTATTTAGTATTTATACACGTATATATTGTAATATTTATAATACTTGTGGTATAATTTCATCTGTAGAATACATGTTAGAAAGAAATATATAACTATTTAATATATAAAAAGGAAGGTAAATAACTATGAAAATATCTTTTTATCCTGGTAGTTTTGACCCATTTACAAATGGGCATTTACATGTAGTAAAAACAGCATGTAAATTATTTGATAAAGTAATTATAGGAATCGGAATTAATTTTCAAAAAGAGAGAAGATTTTCTAATGAAATTATGAAAACAGCTATTCAAGAAACTCTAAAACTTGAAGGCATTTATAATGCTGAAGTAATTATATATGAAGGTCTTTCTGTAGACGTTGCAAAAGAATATGGCTGTAACTATATGATACGTGGTCTTCGCAATGATATGGATTATCAATATGAGGAAAATCTAGCTCAGATAAATGAAGAAGTTTCTGGATTAGATACAATATATATACGTTCAGGCTTTTTAGGATTTATTAGTTCTAGTATGGTTGTAGAACTATTACAAAATAACAAGACAGTAGATAAATACTTACCAAAGCCTGTTATTGAAGCAATACAAAAAACACAAAAAAATTAGAAATTCATCATAAAAGCTAAATTATTTATTAGTTAATTTTTAATAAATAATTTAGCTTTATTTTTGTGTCTTCTAATATCATTTTTATCACTTTTTGATAAATTCATAAATTTTATTCTTCTAATACTAATGCCTTTTTAGGACAAAAATTAGAACATTTTCCACACCTTATACATTTATTTAGATCTACGACTGGTGCATTATTTTCTTTCTGTGATAATGCACCTGCAGGACAAACTTTCACAGCAGGACACTTATGATCTTGCGGACATTTTTCTTTTATAACAACCAACTTTTTTTCCATTAAATTTTTCTCTCCTATCTATTTTATTAAACTTAAATCTCCATTAATTATAATTGGTGAAAATCCAGATATCTCATCATATAACATTCCTTCAGGAATATCATTATATAAATATATCTATTTATGCTTAATTATTATATAACATATATTAATTAATTACTAGCGAACACAAAAAAAATAACAGATAATTTCTTATCTGTTATTAACTATGGCTCCTCGTGTTGGACTCGAACCAACGACCTATCGGTTAACAGCCGAGCGCTCTACCAACTGAGCTAACGAGGAATATATAACTCTGGCGACAACCTATTTTATCAGCAGGGTAACCCACAAATATCGTCGGCACAATAGAGCTTGACTTCTGTGTTCGGA
>CALXVB010000029.1 GCA_944391855.1 uncultured Clostridia bacterium
GACCAAGAAGCTATAAACAACATGGGACTTGGACAATATATAGCAGGTATGGCATTTTCAAATGTTGGACTTGGTATAGTTCACTCAATGGCACACCAACTAGGTGCTGTATATGATACACCACATGGCTTAGCAAATGCAATACTTCTTCCAACAGTTATGAAGTTTAATGGAGAGACAAGTTATGAAGAATATAGAGAAATATTAACTCAGGCTTTCCATACAGATGCTAGTAAATTTACTAAAGAGGAAGTTATAAAAACTTTCTGTGAGAAAATAAAAGACTTGTCTGAAAGAGTTGGAATAACCCAAACAGTTGGAGAGGTAGGAGGAAGGCAAGAAGACATACCAATGCTTGCTGATAAGGCAATGGAAGATCCATGCAAACCAGGAAATCCAAGAGAAGTTACAAGAGAAGATTTTATTAAATTATATGAAGAAGCAATGTAACAAAATAATGATCATATAATTATAAAGAAGAAAAAATATATATTATTTGCAATAAATAAGTTAAAGTGATATAATATAAAGTACATCCACTACATGTGGAGAGTATTTTAAAGGTTGTGAGACATATGAAGAAAATGGCATTGAACAATGGCGTGGAACTCTATGAAGGAGTTATCACAAGCGAGAAGAACAAACGGTTCCTTGAAGAGTTAAATGGAATCCTTAAGGATTCTGCCACCAATATTGGTGGAGGCTCTTTCATCGAAGGTAAAATCTGGCTGGGAGTTGACGGGAACAACAGTGGTGAGCGTTTTATCGCTCGCAAAATCATGAAGACTTTTGGTATCGATGAGTTGGTCCTAAACGGCCACTACTATCACAATGATGGACAAGCAACCTTCCGATGCATTTAAGCATCAGCATCTTATTAGAAAATAAGGTGTAACTAAAAAGCTGCTGGAATTTTATATTAAAATCCAGCAGTTTTTCTTTTTGATTTCTATTTTACTGTTACACTTTTATTATTTGTGTAAATGACCATTCCAGGTTTACTACCAGAAGGTTTTTTTACATTTTTTACAAAAGTATAATCCACAATTATATTTGAAGATTGATTTGCTTTACTATATTTTTTGGCGAGTTCTGCACATTTATTTATTGTTTCTTGAGTAGGAATTTTGTTATCAGTACGAATAATAACATGACTTCCTTGAAAATCCTTTACATGCAACCAAATATCCTCATTATTTGCAAATTTTGTAGTTAAATAATCATTTTGCTTATTGTTTTTACCAACTAAAACAGAAAATCCATCTATATCAAACTTTAAAGGTTCTCCAATATTATTAGATTTTTTAAGCCCATGTTGAGTAGATTTTTTCTTAATTGTCTTCTTACTAGTTAACTTCATATTTAATTCTAAAATTTCAGAATATATTTCATCTATATCAGAAATATTATTTGCCGATTCTATCTCAAAAACAATACTTTCTAGATAATCAATATCAGACACTATTTTTACCTTTTGATCTTCTACTATAGATTTGGCATTTTTTAATTTTTGATACTTTTTAAAAAACTTTTTAGCATTAGCAGAAGGAGTAATACTCTTATCTAATGGAATTGTAATTAAATTATTATTATCATAATAGTTTTCTAAAGTAATAGATTCTAAATTATGATTATCTATTCTATATAGATTAGAAGTGATAAGCTCACCAAATAATCTATATGTATCAGTATCTTTACATTCGGTTATTTTCTCATTTACTAAATCGAGTTTATTATTTAATTTATGTAACTTGTTTAAAATTAATTTTAGTAAACTATTTCTATAGTTTAAAAATGTACTATCAACTTCTTTTTTGGTATAATAATCATCTAAAAACCAATTTATCTGCAAAGGATTTTCTTTCTTTGAATTAAGAAGAAAATAATCATTCTTATTATCAAATTTTTTACAAATGTTATTTTCACTGTTATTTACTATTTGAATAATATAATTATAAAGATTATATATATTTTCTTTATCTAAATCATCAGACAAATTGTTGTTTATTTCAATAGCATTTATAGAAGACCTACTAAATCCGGTAAAAGTATTAGAAACTATATTTACTAAACTTCTGCTATTTGATTTTATAGAATTATTTTCTATTATTCTGTAAAATTCGTCTTTATCTTTTACTTCAAAAAAATCTATTTTATCTGATTTAGGTAGTATATATTTTTCACCAGCATAAATATTTCTGTATGAGCCTGAATTTGTGGAAAAATGTTTAAGCGAATCTATTATTATATTTTCATTATCTACTAGAATAATATTACTGTGTTTTCCCATTAGCTCTATAATAAGTGTTTTCTTTGACTCGTTTTTAGATTTATTATATCCTTCTAATTCAATAAAAATAATTCTTTCTAAATTATTTGTATATATATTAGTTATATGTGTGCCTAATAAATATTTTCTTAATGTCATACAAAAAATTGGCGCTTGACTAGGATTTGGTTTAGCATGCGTGGTTAAATTAGCTCTATAAAATCCGAGGATTAATTACTAAGTCTAGAGCAAATTTTTCTCCATTAGAATAAATACCTAATACAATTTCTTCAAAATTAGGTTCAAAAATTTTATCTATTTTACCATTTATTATCTTGTTTTTTAATTCTGAAACAACAGAATAATTTACTAAACCATCATATGCCATAAAAAACTCCTTTACATTTAAACTTAACAAAACAATATTAGCACAAATTCAAGAAAATATCAAATATCTCTTGACTTAAGAGCACTGCTAGAATATAATTAGGAACATAGGAAACTTCAGGAGGTATCTTTATAAATATGGAAAAAGCAAATGTTTTTTATTCTACAAATAATAAAGATTATGACAATATGAAAGATGAAGATTTAGTAGAAATTATTAAATCTGGTGATAAAACGGCTTTCGAATATTTAATTAATAAATATAGAGAGCTAGTTAATATAAAAGTTAGCAAATACTTCATAATTGGTGCCGAAAGAGATGATATAGTTCAAGAAGGATTAATTGGGCTTTTTAAAGCAATAAAAAGCTATAAATCTGATATGAAAAATTCTTTCAAAAGTTTTGCTAACATGTGCATAGAAAGACAGTTAATAACAGCGATTAAAAGTTCAAATAGACAAAAGCATATGCCACTTAATTCATATTTATCTTTAAATATATCAGCTTATGATGAAGAAGACGGGAAGAGTGACACTTCTTTAATAGATATATTTAATACAACTTTAATAGAAGATCCATTAGATACTATAACTAAAAAAGAATATTATCAAAACATAGAAGATACTATAGATAAATCACTAAGTGATTTTGAAAAAAAAGTATTAAACAAATACATAAATGGAAAAAGCTACCTTGAAATTGCAGAAGATTTAGATACTCCTGTAAAATCTATAGACAATGCAATTCAACGTATACGCAAAAAAGCTATAAAAGGCTTGAAACAAGAATAAGTGCTTCTATAGCTCAGTAGGTAGAGCACAGCCATGGTAAGGCTGGGGTCGACGGTTCGATTCCGTCTGGAAGCTCCATCAAATATTTTAAAGAGCATATTATTTGCTCTTAATTTTGAGTAAGAGGGGATTAAAACAAATGGAAAAGTTCACCAATCTTTTGAAAACAAAAGTACAAGACGAAACAGCAGCTTTTGCAATACTAGGTGCTATGATTATTACTTTTACACTTTGTATTGGAACATTTGAATATATTAGATATCAAAGAACAGTAGAAGCAAATGCTAGCTTATTAGATATAGATGAAACAGCTTTGGTAGCTTTAAGTAATGAAAATAAAACACAAGAAATTAAAACTGAAATAGAGGATGAAGATGAATTAAGAAAGAAGAATGAAGAAGAATATGAAAAATTAAAAAAAGAAAATAAACTTTCTTCAGAAGTAGATAGATATTACATAAAAGTAAACTATGGTGCACAAGTAGTTACTGTATATACTCAAGACTCGGATGGAGATTACACAGTTCCAGTAAGAGCAATGGTATGTTCAACAGGAACTTATACACCTACGTCTGGAACATATAGAACTTTAGGAAAGGGCAACTGGTGGCCTCTTATGGGAGACGTGTATGGACAATATTCTACATGGATTTGCGATGATATTTTATTCCACTCTGTACCTTATTTAGAGGCAGGGGATAAGTCTTCATTAGAGTACTGGGCATATGACCAACTAGGACAAAGAGTGTCAATGGGGTGTGTAAGATTAACAGTTGAAGATGCATTATGGATTTATAATAATTGCCCTGTAGGAACACAAGTTGAATTTTATTATAGTTCAAATCCTGGACCATTAGGAAAACCATCAACAATGCAAATATCAGATGCACCAGAAAGTGTAAGAGGTTGGGATCCAACAGACCCAGATCCTGATAATCCTTGGCCAGAGTACCTAAAAGAATTAGAAGAGGAAGAAAATAAGAAAGAAGAAGATAAAAAGCCAAGTAAACCAAACAAACCAAGCAAACCTAATAAAGACGAAAATACAGTAGTAAATGATACTGTTAATGATATTGTAAATGATACAACAGGTGGAGATATAGTAAATGACATTATTAATGACATTTATGAGCCTGTAAACGAAGTTATAGACGCTAATATAGTTATGAATGAAATTATAGTTGGTGAATAGACATGTAAAATTAATGACTAATTATTGAGGGGAGGATATGCTTTAGCATAACAAATATGAAAATCGGAATAGTTGGATTACCAAATGTAGGAAAAAGTACAATGTTTAATGCAATAACAAATGCTGGTGCAGAGTGTGCTAATTATCCATTTTGTACAATAGAGCCAAATGTCGGCGTTGTACCAGTGCCAGATGAAAGACTTGACGTACTTACTAAAATGTATAATGCAAAGAAAACAACACATGCTATAATGGAATTTGTGGATATTGCAGGATTAGTAAAAGGTGCAAGTAAGGGCGAGGGTTTAGGAAATAAATTCTTATCACATATACGTGAAGTAGATGCTATTTGTGAAGTTGTAAGATGCTTCGAAGATACTAACATAGTGCATGTTGACGGAAATGTTAATCCTAAAAGAGATATAGAAACAATAAATTTAGAATTAATATTTGCAGATTTAGAAACAGTAAATAAAAAAATAGATGCTGCTAAAAAGAAAATAAAGGCAGATAAAAAATATGAAGCAGAATTAAATTTATTCGAAAGAATAAAAAAGACTTTAGAAGAAGGAAAGTCAGCAAGAACATTAGATTTTAATGAAGATGAGCAAGAAATATTAAAAGATGCTTATTTACTAACATTAAAGCCAATACTATATATAGCAAATGTATCAGAAGAGCAATTATCAAATCCTTTTGAAGACGAAAATGTAAAACAAGTAGCGGATTATGCAAAAGAGGAAAATGCAGAAGTAATACCTCTTTGTGTAAAAATAGAAGAAGAGCTAGCTAGTTTGGAAGGAGAAGATAAAAAAGAAATGCTTTCAGCATTAGGTCTTGGAGAATCTGGATTAGATAAAGTTATAAAAGCAAGCTATAGCTTATTAGGTTTAATGTCATTTTTAACAGCAGGTGAGCCAGAAGTAAGAGCTTGGACAATAAAAAAAGGAACTAAAGCACCAGCTGCAGCAGGAAAAATACATAGTGATATTGAAAGAGGGTTCATTAGAGCAGAAATTGTATCATATGATGACTTAATAAAAGAAGGAAGTATGGTAGCAGCTAAAGAAAAAGGATTAGTGCGTTCAGAAGGAAAAGATTACATTATGCAAGAAGGAGACATCGTATTATTTAGATTTAATGTGTAAAGATTACAGAAATGTTACAAAATTACAAAAATATTACATTAACATAAATTTTTTAAAAAAACTTGACGAATATATTAAAAAATAGTACAATATTATTGTAGGTTTTATTATTCATGTATAAAATACATAGAAAGACAAATAATAATAGAAACGTACCTAAAGAAGAAGGAGAGGAAAGATATGTTAAATTCAAAAAAAATAATAGCTTTAATAGTTGTTTTATTATTAATAGTAGGAATATTTACTATACAAGTACAAGCATCTGAAATAATAGATTTAGATGATCTTATAAATGGAACAAATACTACTAACACGGTATCAACAAATGATATTACAAATAGTTTAAATTCAAATACAACTCTAAATGATACAACTGGATCTGTAGTTCAACCACAAACCAATAGAACGACAAATACAGCATCAGGGAATAATCTTCCTCAAACAGGTGTAACAGAGGATATAACTGTAATGTTTTTTATAGTAGTATGTGTAATTCTAGCAATTTATGCATATAGAAAAATAAGAGATTATAAATAATATCAAAATATAACAGAATAAGAATTCATGAAAGAAATACCTTAAATTAAGCTTGAGGTATTTCTTTTGCGTGCAGAACTAACCTTTTTCCATTAACATTATTACAAGTAACTAAAGTAACTACTCTTTGACCGTCAGTGTCTTGAAAAGTACATGAAATATCATCTGGTGTAGTTTCATACATATCATATATTTTATATATAGCATTACTTCCATTTAAACCATATATATTAATTTCGTCATTAATTTCTAATTCGTCAAGTCTACTAAAAAATTTGTAATCCACATAATTATGTCCAGCAATGCATAAATTACCAACTTCATTTGGCATTGGACCAGCAAACCTGCACACTGAAATATCTAATAAATCATTATTACTAATTGATAAAATAGAGTAATTTAAATTGATTTTATCTATTTTAATTATTCCAATAACAAATGGGCTACTTCCTTCTATATACGTAGTAGAAGAATTTATTTCATTTTGAGCTGAATATAGAGTGGAAATGGAATAAGAAGAAGTAAGCTTTTTAGATATTTCTTCATTTTTATTATTTTCATATAGACGAAATAATAATAAAATAACGAAAAAAGCTAATAATATGACAGAAGAGAAGAATACTATTTTATAAATATCATTTGATTTTTTATTATCCGAATTTTTTGAATTATTAGTTTCAATATTTTTATTCCAATCGCAGTTATATAAAATCTGATTCATATACAATACCTTCCTAAAAATAGTATTTACAAAAAGCATAAAAATATAACTAGAAAAAAAATAAAAAAGTATTAAGAATTTTGTAAAAAGGGTAGCAAAAAAATATAAATATATGATAGAATATATGACAGTTAAAATATATAGTAAGGAGAGTGTTAAAAGTGCCTGAAAATAAGTACAAGAGAATATTACTTAAATTAAGTGGAGAAGCACTATCAGGAGAGAAAAAAATAGGAATTGATACAGAAACAGTAGATAAAATTTGTGAACAAATAAAAGAACTCATAAAGATGAAAACAGAAGTTGCAGTAGTTGTAGGAGGAGGAAACTTTTGGAGAGGTGCAAATAAAAATATGGAAAGAACCACCTCTGATTACATGGGAATGCTTGCAACAACTATGAATGGTTTAGCACTTCAAAATGCATTGGAAGAAAAAGGTGTATATACAAGACTTCAAACAGCAATAGAAATGAGAGAAATAGCAGAACCATACATAAAAAGAAGAGCAGTAAGGCATTTAGAAAAAGGAAGAGTAGTAATATTTGGATGCGGAACAGGAAATCCATATTTTACAACAGACACTGCAGCAGCACTAAGAGCAGCTGAAATAGATGCAGAAGTTATTTTAGTAGGAAAAACTATAGATGGAGTATATTCAGCAGATCCAAAAATAGATAAAAATGCAGTGAAATATGATGAAATATCATATTTAGATATATTGAGCGAAAACCTAAAAGTAATGGACTCAACAGCGATTTCACTTTGCAGAGACAATAATATTCATCTAATAGTATTTGAAATAGCCAAACCAGAAAATATGGTAAAAATCGTAAGAGGAGAAAAAGTGGGAACTTTAATAAAATAATGTCACTTTGGTGCCTGTCACGAAAGTGACACTTGTGTCACCTTTAGGGACAGGTTTAAAAATAAAATTTTAATATATATAAATCAAAAAATATAAAAATTAAGAAAGGAGAGCACAAAAAATATTGTGCAAATAAAGTTATGAATTTAGATAAATTTGAAGAAAAAATGATGAAATCAGTAAGTGTATATGAGGAAAATTTAGCAGAGATAAGGGCAGGTAGAGCAAATCCGGCTATACTAAATAAAATTACAATAGATTATTATGGAACTCCGACACCAATAAACCAAGTTGCAGGAATTTCAGTTCCAGAAGCTAGATTAATTGTTATTCAACCATGGGATGGAAGCATATTAAAAGAAATTGAAAAAGAAATTTTAAAATCTGATATAGGAATTAATCCTTCTAATGATGGAAAAGTAATAAGACTAGCTTTTCCTGAATTAAATGAAGAGAGAAGAAAAGAAATAGTAAAAGACATAAGAAAAATGGCAGAAGAAGCAAAAGTTGCAATAAGAAGTATAAGAAGAGATGCTATAGATGAAGCAAAAGCTATGCAAAAAAATTCTGAAATATCAGAAGATGAATTAAAAGGTGCAGAGGATAAGATACAAAAATTGACTGACAAATATGTAGAGGAAATTGATAATATATTAGAGAAAAAAGAAAAAGAAATTATGAGTATTTAAATTTAATACAGATTTAATACAATAAGAAATTAATTAAATTTTTGCAAAATATATGTTTTAGGAAGGAATGAAATATGACCATAAATGATATAGATAAAGAATTTATGCCTAAACACATAGCCATAATAATGGACGGAAATAGAAGATGGGCAAAAGAAAAAGGAATAGATACAAAACTTGGACATAAAGCAGGTGCAGAAACTTTAGAAAAAATTGCTGCTTATGCAAATGATATTGGACTTAAATATATGACAGTTTATGCTTTTTCAACAGAAAACTGGAAAAGAACCAAAGAAGAAGTAGGGGCTTTAATGATATTATTAAGGACGTATCTAGATAAATTCTTAAATAAAGAGAGTCTACGAAATATTAAAATTAGAGTATTAGGAGATATAGAAAATTTAGATAAAGGTCTAAAAGAAAGCATAGAAAAAATAGTAGAAAAATCTAAAAATAATACAGGTCTTACATTAAATATTGCATTTAATTATGGGGGAAGAGCAGAAATTACAAGAGCAGTAAGAAATATATCCAAAAAGGTAGAAGATGGAGAACTTAAAATAGAAGACATAAATGAAGAAGTAATTTCAAATAACTTATATACTAATGGAGAACCAGATCCTGATTTATTAATAAGACCTGGTGGAGAGTTAAGAATAAGTAATTTTCTATTATGGCAATTAGCTTATACAGAATTTTTATTTATTGATAAATATTGGCCAGATTTTTCTGAAGAAGATTTATTAGAGGCAATAAGAACATTTGAAAAACGAAATAGAAAGTTTGGAGGAAAATAAGAACCCAACCTGACTAGCAATCAAAGATTGCAGTCTAAGTACCTCAGAACCTTGTTGTCTCCGACAATAATATAAAATAGAAAGGACAAGAGATGAGCATTAAAAGAATTTTATCAGGAATAGTATTATTTCCAATATTCGCAGTTATATTAATATTTGGTAACAAATACATAGTAGACGTTTTTATAAGCATAGTTGCTATTATGAGTTTACATGAATTTTACAAAGCTTTTAAAGGAAAGGCAAATCCAATTCAATGGACAGGGTACATTACAGCGGGTCTAATTTCATTAATACATGTTATTCCAGGAGAATATGTACTTCCAGTAATTACTTTATTAATTTTAATGAATATACTTGTACTTTTTGTACAAAGTATCGTGACAAATATGAAGAGAAATGTTAATGATATTGCAATTTCATTATTAGGAATATGTTATATAGTATTCTTTCTAATGTTTGCCCCACTAATACGTGATAGCTTAGAAAATGGCAAAATCTTAATATGGTATGTTTTCGTTATAGCTTGGGGTACAGATATATTTGCATACTTTATAGGAAAACATTTTGGAAAGCATAAATTCACACCTATCAGTCCAAATAAATCAATAGAAGGTTGTTTTGCAGGTGGAGTAGGTGCAATAATATTCAGTTTATTATATACATTAGTATGTAACTCTTTCTTTGGAACTGACTTCAATTACGTATACATATTTGGAATTTCGGTATTCTTAAGTATTATTAGCCAAATAGGAGATTTAGCAGCATCTAGCATAAAAAGATATTGTGAAATTAAAGATTATAGTAATCTAATTCCTGGACATGGAGGATTATTAGACAGAATAGATAGTGTAATATTTATTTTACCTTTTGCATATTTTTTATTAAGTGTAATTTAAATTAGAGGAGTTATAATTTTGGCTTATGGGAATTATTATTACAGTTATTAAAATAGTAGTTATACTTGGCTTTTTAGTTCTGATACATGAAACAGGGCATTTTGTTATTGCTCGTTTATGCAAAATAAAAGTAAATGAGTTCGCCATAGGATTTGGACCACTAATTTGGTCTAAACAAACAGAAAAAACTAAATATTCTATTAGATTAATACCACTTCGGTGGATATGTAAATATGTTAGGGGAAGAGGAACGTTCTGAAGAAGAGGGTTCCTTTACCATAGCTAGCATACCTAAAAAAATTGCTATTGTTGCAGCAGGAGGATTAGTAAATATTTTATTTGCAATTTTATTATACATTGTCTTAGCAACAATAATTATTGGAAATCTAGGAGATGCTATAACTTCCACAGGTAATTTTATACTGGCTATGTGGGATAGTATAAAAATGATATTTACTGGCAATGTAACTGCAGATGACCTTATGGGACCTATAGGAATATCAGAAGTTGTAGCCCAAACAAGTGGGATTATTGATTTTCTGTATATTATGGCATTAGTATCAATGTCGCTTGGAGTTACGAATTTACTTCCATTTCCACCACTTGATGGAGGAAAAATATTAATATATATAATTGAAGCAATTAGAAGAAAGCCATTAAAGGAAAAATTTGAACTAAAACTACAAATGATAGGTTTTGTTATATTAATAACATTATCTATATATGTTGCTTTTAATGACGTAGGGAGAATTATAAATTAAAATAGGAGATGAACTCATGGAAAAAACAATCAAGGAAATATTTAAAGACTATAATTCAGAAAGTTTTTCATTAAATGCAGGAAGAATTAAATCTATTAATTTATTTAAAAAGACAAATAAATTAGAATTAATTATTACAGCAGATGAGTTTATTAAAATAGAAGACATATACAAATTTGAACAATATTTAAAACAAAGATTTAATATATTTGAAGCACATATTAAAGTAGAATACACTAAAGAAGTAAATGTAGATTTACAAAAAGAATGGAATCTAATCATATGCTATATGACACATAAACACCCATTAAGTAAGGCCTTTTTGCGAAATAGTACAATAGAAATACATGATAAAGAAATCACAGTAAAAATGCTAACAAAAGGAAAAATGGTATTAGATGCAAAAAAGTTTGATGAAATATTGTCAAAAATTATAGAGAATATTTATGGGTTGAAATATAAAGTTGTATTTGTAGAAGATATTTCAGAAGAAGCTACTAAGCTATACTTTGAACACGCAATGAAGCTTGAACAAGAAGCAATTAAGCAAGCACAAATAATGGCATCAGAAATATCAGACAATCAAGTAGATAAACCACATAAAGAAAATAATAATAGTAAAGAAGTTGCTAAAGGAAAAGAAAACAATCCTCAAGAAATAAGTGTATCTATAGAAGTCCCACATGATAAAGAAGAAGAAACTTCACCTTTAATTTATGGAAGAAGCATGAAATTAAAAGAGCAATTAGTAAAAATAATTGATTTAAGTGTGGATAGTGGAAAAGTTGTTTTAGATGGGGAAATTTTAAATATAGATTCTCGTGAATTAAAAAACGGAAAAGTACTTGTTATGTTTGACCTATATGATGGAAGCAGTACTATAACATGCAAAGTATTTTCAGATGGAGATAAATCAAAAGCGCTTATTGGAAAATTAAAAGGCGCAAAAGGTGTAAAATTAGAAGGAACGGCACAATTTGACCCATTCGCAAAAGAGCTTGGAGTTATTGCAAATGTGATAATAGAAAGTACAGGACTTAAGAAACAAACAAGAATGGATAATTCAAAAGAAAAGAGAGTAGAGCTTCATATGCATACACAAATGAGCCAAATGGACGGAATGACTTCTGCCACAGACTTACTAAAAAGAGCAGCAAAATGGGGAATGAAGTCAATTGCAATTACAGACCATGGAGTAGTACAAGCCTTCCCTGAGGCACACCACTTTTGCGAGAAAAATCCTGATTTAAAAGTCATATATGGTGTAGAAGCATATTTAGCACCAGATAGAACCCCTGTAGTATCTTTTCCTCGAGGACAAGATATAGATAATACCACATACTGTGTGCTAGACTTAGAAACTACAGGTTTTTCTTTCAGAACAGAAAAAATAACAGAAATTGGTATTATGAAAATGAAAAACGGAGAGGTTATAGATGAATTCTCGTGTTTTGTGAATCCAGAAAAACCAATCCCACAAAGAGTGGTTGAAGTTACAAATATTACTGATGATATGGTAAAGAATGCAGAAACAATAGACAAAGTTTTTCCTAAAATGATGGAATTTATAGGGGACAGTGTTTTAGTTGCACATAATGCAGATTTCGATATAGGATTTTTAAAATATAACGCAGGAGAGCTTGGATATTCATTAGAAAATACATATATGGACACTTTGCGTTTAGCAAAAGAGCTATTTCCAGAATATAAAAAATATAAACTAGGAATAATTGCTGAAAATTTAGGAATAAAAGTTGAGGTGGCACATAGAGCATTAGATGATGTTGATACAACTGTAAAAGTCCTAAAAGTAATGCTTGATATGCTTAAAGAAAAAGGTGCTAAAAAAATAGAAGACATAGATAAAATATGCGCTGGAAGTACAGATTTTAGAAGACTTCCAACATACCATGCTATTATATTAGCACAGAACTATGTCGGATTACGAAATTTATATAAACTAATATCAATTTCTCATTTAGACTATTTCTATAAAAAACCTCGTATTCTTAAATCCATCTATAAAGAAAACTGTGAAGGTCTGATACTTGGAAGTGCCTGT
This sequence comes from uncultured Clostridia bacterium, assembly GCA_944391855.1. Lineage (GTDB taxonomy): Bacteria > Bacillota > Clostridia > TANB77 > CAG-508 > CALXVA01. The sequence goes on from CALXVB010000029.1 coordinate 13,121, forward strand.
GAACAAGGAGAAATATATAGAGCAATAGTAGCAGGAAAGACAGATGAAGAAATAGAAGATATTGCAAAGGATTATGACTATTTAGAAATTCAACCTCTAGGAAATAATATGTTCATGGTTAGAAATGGAACAGTACCAGACGAAAAAGCTTTGCAAGATATAAATAAAAAAATAGTAGAGTTAGGAGACAAACTAGGCAAACCAGTTGTAGCAACATGTGACGTTCACTTTATGGATCCACAAGACGAAATATATAGACGTATACTAATGGCAGGACAAGGTTATGCAGATAGCGATGAACAAGCACCACTATACTTACGTACAACAGAGGAAATGCTTAAAGAGTTTGAATACTTAGGTGAAGAAAAAGCGTATGAGGTTGTTGTAACTAATACAAATAAAGTTGCGGATATGTGCGAAAAAATAAGTCCAATATCGCCAGAAAAATGTCCTCCACATATTGATGGTTGTGAGCAAACAATAAAAGACATAGCATATAACAAAGCACATGAATTATATGGAGATCCACTTCCTGATTTAGTACAAGAAAGACTTGATAAAGAACTAAATTCAATCATAAAAAATGGATTCTCGGTTATGTACATTATTGCTCAAAAACTAGTGTGGAAATCAAATGAAGATGGATACATAGTTGGCTCAAGAGGTTCTGTTGGTTCATCATTCGTGGCAAATATGACAGGTATAACAGAGGTAAATTCACTTCCACCACATTATAGATGTCCTAAATGTAAATACTCAGATTTTACAGATTATGGTTATGCCTGCGGATTCGATTTACCAGATAAAGACTGTCCAAAATGCGGAACTAAGATGGTAAAGGATGGAATAGATATACCATTTGAAACTTTCCTTGGATTTAATGGAGACAAAGAGCCTGATATAGACTTAAACTTTTCAGGAGAATATCAAGCAAAAGCACATAGATATACAGAAGTAATTTTTGGTAAAGGAACAACATTTAAAGCAGGTACAGTTGGTACAGTTGCAGATAAAACGGCTTATGGATATGTAAAAAAATATTACGAAGAAAGAGGAATACCAATTAATAATGCAGAGGTATTAAGACTAGCACAGGGCTGTACAGGAATAAAAAGAACAACAGGTCAGCATCCAGGAGGAATTATAGTTGTACCAAAAGGAAGACAAATTTATGAATTTTGCCCAGTACAACACCCCGCAGATGACCCTAATTCAGATATAATAACAACACACTTTGATTATCACTCAATAGATCAAAACTTGCTTAAGCTAGATATACTAGGACATGATGATCCAACTATGATAAGAATGTTATTTGATATAACTGGAATAGACCCAACCAAAGTACCACTTGATGATAAAGAAACAATGTCAATCTTTAGGTCAACAGATGCACTTGGGGTAACACCAGAACAAATAAAGAGCAAAGTTGGAAGTTATGGAATACCAGAATTCGGAACAAAATTTGTTAGAGGAATGTTAGTAGACACAAAACCAACTACATTTGACGAACTAATACGTATATCAGGACTATCACATGGTACAGACGTATGGCTTGGAAATGCACAAAGTTTAATAGACGAAGGAACAGTAACCTTAAATGAGGCAATCTGTTGCCGTGACGATATAATGATATACCTAATAAAGAAGGGATTACCACCAAACAAAGCATTCAAAATAATGGAAACTGTACGTAAGGGTAAAGCGCTTAAAGACCCAGAAAAATGGGCAGAGTTTGTAGGACTAATGAGAGAACATGACGTACCAGAATGGTATATAAAATCATGCGAAAAAATAAAATACATGTTCCCAAAGGCACACGCAGCAGCGTATGTAACAAATGCATTTAGGATTGCATGGTTTAAAGTGCATCAGCCAAAAGCATATTATGCAGCATATTTTACAATAAGGGCAGACGAATTTGATAGCGACATAATGTGCTATGGAAAACAAAAAGTATTAAACAAAATGAAAGAAATAGATCTTGCAGGAACAAGTAGCACAACAAAGGATAAAAATATGTATGCGATACTAGAATTAGTATTAGAAATGTATGAAAGAGGAATAAACTTCCTTCCAATAGATCTTTATAAATCACATGCAACAAAATTCATAGTAGAAGAAGATGGAATACGACCACCACTAAATAGCATACCAGGACTTGGAACAGTAGCAGCAGAGGGAATAGATGATGCTAAAAAAGAAGGAAAATTCATGTCAATAGACGATATGAAAATACGTTCAAAAATAGGGAAATCTGTAATAGAACTTTTAGACAGAGTAGGTTGCCTAAAGGGAATGAGCCAAAGCAACCAAATGAGTCTATTTGGATAGTGGTAGTTTGGTGCCTGTCACCAAACTACCACTTTTGTCACTTTGGTGACAGGCACTAGAGTGACATAATCTATTTCAGAAACTTAAAATATAACAAAAAAACTTAAAAAAGTGGTTTTCATAAAATATTTTAAATAATCATGTGGATAACTTGCAAAATGTAACCCTCTATTTATAGTTATTCACAGAGTTATCCACATTATCCACATAGCTGTGGATATTCAAATGGTAAAAAATAACAATAAATTAGTAACATAATGTCGTAAAATAAATTAAAAGCAAGACTTAAGGATAAAAAGGCAGAATAATGTCTGTGAATAATTTGGGATATAATTCAAGCTTTTTTCAAATAATGTATGTTTTATAGTTTTTATTTTCGGCCCCCAACATCGTACAAACTGTAAAACTTTACTTACGTTTCGTTCAACAGTTTGTAAACTTGTCGGTCCCCACCTTGAGCACTCAAATAAAAACTATAAAACATACATTATTTGTTCTAGGCACTATAACTAAAAAATGCAACAATACACTAACTAATTGTGGCGTAATTAGCATAAAAATCTTGACTTTTATACTGTATATTGATAAAATTTAAAAATGAAAAAATATGAATTTAAAAAGAGAACTCTCCTAAAATTCCAAAACGTGGACAAAAAGGAGTGTCCCTTTTGTCCAAGGTAGAAAGGAAGATATTTTTATGAAAGAGAAATTGACAATGGATAAAATAGTGAGCCTTTGCAAAAATAGAGGATATGTATATCCAGGCTCTGATATATATGGGGGATTAGCAAATACATGGGATTATGGCCCTTTAGGTGTTGAACTTAAAAATAATATAAAGAAAGCATGGTTTAAGAAATTTGTTCAAGAGAGCAAATATAATGTTGGATTAGATGCTGCAATTCTTATGAATCCTGAGGTTTGGGTGGCTTCTGGACATGTTGGAAACTTTTCTGATCCGCTAATTGACTGTAAAGAATGTAAGACAAGACACAGAGCTGATAAACTAATTGAAGAATGGGCACATGAACAAGGAAAAGATATGATAGCAGATGGTATGAGTGATGAACAAATGATTAAATTTATAAAGGAAAATCATATTGCTTGTCCTAACTGTGGAAAAGAAAATTTTACAGATATTCGTAAGTTTAATTTAATGTTTAAAACATTTCAAGGTGTTACAGAGGATTCTAAATCAGAAATATACTTAAGACCAGAAACAGCACAAGGTATATTTGTTAATTTTAAAAATGTAATGCGTACAACAAGAAGAAAATTACCTATGGGTATTGCACAAGTTGGAAAAGCTTTTAGAAATGAAATAACTCCTGGAAATTTCACATTTAGGACACGTGAATTTGAACAAATGGAGTTAGAATTTTTCTGTAAACCAGGAACAGATTTAGAATGGCATAAATATTGGAAAGATTTTTGTAAGAATTGGTTATTAAACTTAGGTATGAAGGAAGAAAATATCCGTTTAAGAGACCATTCTAAAGAAGAATTATCACATTATAGCAATGGAACTACAGATATAGAATTTACATTTCCATTTGGTTGGGGAGAATTATGGGGAATAGCTGATAGAACAGATTACGATTTAAATAAACATCAAGAACATTCTAAAGAGGATATGAGTTACTTAGACACAGAAACAAACGAGAAGTATGTTCCTTATTGTATTGAGCCATCACTTGGATGTGATAGAGTAGCTTTAGCATT
>CALXVB010000030.1 GCA_944391855.1 uncultured Clostridia bacterium
AAATATTTAGGAGTTGAAAAAGTTCCTACACATAATTATCAATATACAGGTAACAATTATAAGAGATTATGTGATATTGGAAAACAAATAAAAGATGAGATGATTAATGAAAATATAGATAATGTCAATTTACTTATTGTTGACTATATGTTTTGGGATATTGTATATCCGATTTCAAAAAAAGAAACAACAATAGAACAAGTAGAGGATGAAGTACCTATAGAAAAGGATACGAAATTATTTGTACATAATGATATTATTAATCAAATTGTTGAAATAGGACAATGGCTCGGTTTTGAAAGTAAATCGGAAGTTAAAATAGCAGACGGAGCAGTTGTAGATGCAATATGGCAAGCTCAAATAGGAAATATGGGGAAAGTTATTTATGCTTTTGAAGTTCAGACTCATGGTAGCATAGATAGTTTAATATTAAATTTACAAAAAGCAACTAATAATTTTGCAGTGCAAGCTATAGTTGCTGTATCTGATGAAAAGCAAATAGAGAAAATAAAGAGAGAATCTAAAGGAATACAATCAATTGAATCTAAATTAAAAACATGGGACTATACAGAAGTAATGGAAATGCATGATTGTTTAGAGCGATCAAATGAAATTATAAATAATTTAGGATTAGTTCCAGATAGTTTTATATAAAACAACTAATGAAAAGCAAAATATGAAAGTAAAGAATTACTGGACTATTTTGCTTTTTTATAGGAGGTCTAATATGATAATAGAAATAATATTATTTATAATTGTTTTTACAATTATTTTGATATTTGCAATATTAAATTTCAAAAAATGTAATGAAGTTTGGGAAAAAGTAATATTTATAGTTTATGTAATTATAGTTTCTATACCAATAATTCTATATTATTTAGATCTATGGAATATTCCATCACAATTAAATTTAACAAAAAATATAGATAGTGAAAGTTGGTTAAATTTTCCATTTACATATTCATCTACAATTGTTTCATCAGCAATAGGAGTTACAGCTTCTGTATATATTGCATTGATTCAGATAAGAAAAAATAATGAAGATAATGAAAAAAGAGATAAAGAAAATCTTAGAGTTCAAAATATGCCATTATTAAAGTATAATATTGATACTGAAAGAAAATGTAAAGGATATGTATCTGATTTAATAATAACATCAATAGAAAATGGACAACCATATGAATTAAATTTTTCATTTAAAAATATAGGATTAAATAGTATAAAGAATATTATTATTGATTATGAATCCGATGTAACAAATTCAATATATAGATTATCAGGAAAGAATAATGTTATTTCAATAGAAAAAGGTGAAGAAATTGAAAGTAATCATTTTTTGTCTTTAGAATTAAATAGTATAACTAAGATGAAATTAATAGTTTATTATGAGGATGTTTTAGATAACTGGTATAAACAAATATTGAATATTACTTATAATGCATCGAGTATATTTGAAAAAGGTAACTATATTGGAAAAGTAAGTTATTCTGTTGAAAAGGAAGAAAGAATAGAAGAAGGCGATATTAATACTAGTGCAATATAAATAAAAATTAGATGTTGATAAAAATGTTAGAGCAATTTTCTAACCACCGCAATATTTATTATAAAATCCATAATTAAAGCAGAATGTATTCTACATTCTGCTTTAATATTTGGTATCTTCAGGCGGAAAATCGTCATTTCCATAACTGTCTTTATCGCGGATTCTACCTTGCTTGTTATGTATGACTAATTCGGATTGCTGGTTTATAGCTATGTTTTTTCCATAATCTATAGCTTCTTTTTGAGTGTTGAAAATTTTTGTTGCTTTAGAATTTCCAGCTCCAATAACTTGCCACTTACCATCTTTTGGGGTTATGTGTTGATTTTTTCCCATGGCAATACCTCTCTTTCTATCCCAAGAAAGTATTTGACTTCCGGCAATAAATAGTGTTATAATAATTTTAACAATACTTTTGCGAGAAGTTATTTGTTAATAAGCGTTCCGAGTTGTTTATAACACTTGGGATGTTTTTTATTGTTAAAGAGATTATACTACTTAAAAAATGTAAAGTCAATATATTTTTAAAGAAATGTCCCAAAATCATTGACAATTGTCCCAAGAAAAAATATAATATAAACGGGTGATAAAATGAAAAAGAAAAATGTATTAAATTTAATTAAATACTATTCTGAAAAAAATGATGAAGCTTTCAGAAATGAAGCTTATGAAATAGCTAGAGAGTTTGATGAAACTGGAGATTTTCAATTATCTGAATATATAATGGCACTATTGTCTAATGTTAATACTTTTATACCACAAGGCCAAAATTATGATTTATCTTTTTTTACAAAAATAGAACCAAATCAAGCATCTCTACCATTACCAGAAAAAATAAAGGAAGATATTATAGGTATAATAAATGCTGTAGGGCATAATGCAGGAGTAAATAAATTTTTATTTGAAGGAGCTCCTGGTACAGGCAAAACTGAAACAGTAAAGCAGTTGGCACGTATATTAGATAGAGATTTGTTTTCTGTAGAATTTGACACTGTAATAGACAGCAAACTAGGACAAACGTCTAAAAATATTTCGGAATTATTTAAAGAAATACAAAATCTATCACATCCAGAAAAAATAATTATTTTATTTGATGAAATAGATTCCATTGCGTTAGATAGGATTAATAAAAATGATTTGAGAGAAATGGGGAGAGCAACTTCTGCAATTCTGAAAGGATTAGATACACTAAATGAAAATATTGTTTTTATAGCTACAACAAATTTATATGAGTCATTTGATAAAGCTTTAATTAGAAGATTTGATTCAGTAATTAATTTTAATAGATATGAAAAAGAGGATTTAATAGAAATATCTGAATACATATTAAATGAAGCGTTAGATAAATTTAAATTTGCAGGAAGAAATATCAAACTATTTAGAAAAATAATGAATTTGATGACAGATATACCATATCCAGGCGAATTAAAAAATCTTATAAAAACTTCAATAGCGTTTAGCAATCCGAACGATGAATATGATTATTTAAAGAGATTATTTGCCCTAGTAAATAAAAACAATAATGATAATTTAAAGAAATTACAAGATTTAGGTTTTACAGTTAGAGAAATTGAAATATTAACTGGAATTTCGAAGAGTCAAGTTTCAAGGGAAATAAAAGGTGATCAAAATGAATGAATTATTACAATTAAAAGGTAAATTTTTTCAAAAATCAAATAATTCTAAGCCAGGCCCATCAAATCTACCTAAAGGAAATTATGTAGAAATTGATCATTTAAAAAATTTAGAAAAACAATTATTAGATTTACAAGAATTTTGGAACAAAGAAAAATATTTAAATGGGGCATTAATAAGTGTGTTTTATAAAGATGTTGTAGCAAAAAGTAGAAGAGTTAAAGGATTTCTTTCAAAAGGAAGTCAAACAGCTAATAGCTCTATAGTTGGAGCAAAATTTACAGATGGAGACAAAAGAAAGCATATTATAACACATTATATAACTAAGGAAATATTAGCTGAAACCATTAATAGAATAAATGAGTCAATAAAAATTGTATCAGAAAAATTTGGCAATGAAATTAATTATTATAATATAGAACAAATTAATAAAAAGAATATTAGTATAGACAAATATAATATTGCTAGGAATAATTTTGTTAACATTATAGTAGATTCGTTTTATGTTGAAAAGTTTTCAATTTTGGAAGAAAAAGAAGATATAATTCAAAATGCTCTTATTACAATATATAAAACAGATATAGATACAAAAGAACTACTTGAAAAAATAGGAATAAAAATATTCTCTTCCAGAATATTAGATGAAACAACAGTATTTTTAACTCCAGATGAACTGAAAATATTAAAAAATAATGCACCATATTTAATAGCGATGGCAGTAAGTGACTTAACTAATTATAATTATGAGGACTTTTTTGAGACTGATGATATAGTACAAGTTTCAATACCAGATCCTACTAACGAACCTACAATAGGAGTAATTGACACATTATTTGATAAAAGAGTTTATTTTTCTAATTGGGTAGATTTTATTGATAAAACAGATCCGAATATACCCATAGAAAACAGGGACTATGAACACGGAACCGAAGTGACATCAATTATAGTAGATGGTCCGCAAATTAATCCGGAAATGGATGATGGATGTGGAAGGTTTAGAGTTAGACATTTTGGGGTGGCTAGAGCTACTCAAATGAGTTCTTTTTCAATTCTAAAAGCAATAGAAGAAATTGTTTCAAATAACAAAGATATACATGTGTGGAATCTTTCTTTAGGGTCCTCATTAGAAGTAAATCCTAATTTTATATCACCTGAAGCAGCTTATTTAGATAAAATCCAATTTGAAAATAATGTAATATTTGTTATTGCTGGAACAAATAAAACAAGAGATGATATAGAAAGAATAGGCTCACCAGCTGACTCAATAAACTCTTTAGTTGTTAATTCCGTTAATATGAGAGGAGAGCCAGCCACATATGCAAGAAAAGGTATTGTTTTATCATTTTTTAATAAACCGGATATTAGCTACTATGGTGGAGATATAGACAGATATATGAGAGTATGTGGACCAACTGGTGAAGGTAGAGTTATAGGAACATCATTTGCTGCACCGTGGGTTGCTAGAAAAATGGCATATTTAATTGAAGTTTTAGGATTCTCTAGAGAGGTTGCAAAAGCATTACTTATAGATTCTGCTACTACATGGGATGAACAAAATTCAAATGAATTATCATGTATGATTGGTTATGGTGTTATACCAAAAAGAATCGAAAATATTTTAAAAACATCTAACAATGAAATAAAATTTATTTTATCTGGTAAGTCAGAAAAATATGATACATATAATTACAATATTCCTGTACCAATATATGCAGATAAACATCCATTTATAGCTAAAGCCACAATGTGTTATTTTCCTAATTGTTCTAGAAATCAAGGAGTTGATTATACAAATACAGAATTAGATATATATTTTGGAAGAATAGGAGAAAAAGGAATATTATCAATAAATGAAAATACTCAATCAATAGACGGAGAACATTATTTAAGAGAAGAAAATGCAAGAAAATATTATCGAAAGTGGGATAATGTAAAACATATAAGGCAGATATATAAAGAAGGTATAAGACCAAAGAAAGCTTATGGAAATGGTATGTGGGGCATAAGTATAAAAACAAAAGAAAGATTAGAAAAAAGAGATGGAGAAGGAATTAAGTTTGGGATAGTAGTAACACTTAGAGAAATAAACGGAGTGAATAGAATTGATGAATTTATTAATTTATGTTTGCTTAGAGGATGGCTAGTAAATAAAGTTGATGTTGAAAACCAAATTGATATATATAATAAGGCAGAAGAAGAAATTGAATTTGAATAATGTTAAAATTCGTGAAAGGAGAAGAGAATGAACAAAATAGATAATGTAGAATTTTATAAAGATTTATATTTGTTTGAAATTGCTAGAAAAGAAAATTTAAATTCCAAAATATCAACTCATATAGGACTTTTAACAGTACTTGGAGGTATAGTTGTTTTTGAAATAGAGAATTTGTATCAAAATTCAAATGTTAATCCTATAATACAATTTGAATTTATAGTATTGATAATGATAATTTTAGGAATTAATATATATAACTTATATAAGGCTAATCATGGTAAAGAATATAAATATTTAGATAATTCAATAGAAGTAAAAAAAGCATTTGTTGAATTAGAAAGATATTATAAGCAATATTATGAATATTTTAAAAATGGAGAAGAAACAATAGATTCTTTAATAGAAAGAAAAAAGGAAGAAAAGTTATTAGAAATGTATGTTCAATGTAGTGAAGAAAATGCTAGAGTAAATGATATTAGGAATGAAGAAACTATGAGATTTATAAATTTTTTTATAACATCTTTAATTATAATAGGTATTATAGGAATATATTGTATAACAGTAAAGAAGCCTATAGATATTAATATTTTATACTAGGAGGTGAATTATTATGTCAGATAGTGATACAAAAAAAGAAGTGGATAAAGTTACTCCACCACCAGAACCACAATTACCAACTAAGACTTTATGCGAAAGTTTTTCAAAGAAAAACTCTAAAAATACAGAGAAAAGATAGTTAAAAATATAGCTATTATTAAAATTATATTTTTAATAATATATTTAAAGTTATGTTTTGAGATTTTAATAAGGTTGTCACATTTATTAAAAATGTGACAACTTAAGTTTAAAACTTAAATTTCACGCTTTTTAATTTATTATTAAAGGTAATTCAATAGTAGAAAATTTAACTAATAAATACAAAATAATTACAATATTTAAAGTGCAAATGAAAATAATTTAAAGGGCAATAATTGCACTTTAGAAGAACAAGCAATAATAAATATATTAAAAATAAATCCAGCAACTACTCAAGAAGAAATATCAAGACAGATTAATAAATCTGTGAGAACTGTAAAAATTATATGGCAGAAATGCAAAAAAAGAGTATAATAGAAAGAAAAAAACAAGAAGAATGGTGAGTGGTTAATTAATAATTTTAATATAAATTGATGTTGTGAAACTAAATAGATTTGTAGTTTTAAGATTTTATGGTAAAACATCAGTATAGTAGCAAATAAACTATTTTAGAAAAATATGTTTTGGAAACATTTTAACAACAATAAAAAAATTTATTTTTTATATTATAAACATGATATAATGAACAAAATACTTTGGTATTGTAATAACTAATATACCAATTAAATATTATTGATTAATTTAGCTTTTTTATAGTATATAGTATAAATATTAATTAAGAAATGGAGAAACAATATGGACAAACTACAATATGATAGTTTTCATAAGTTTATGGTGTCACTTGGGATAATATTAATTACACTCCCTATAGTAGCATATATTTTTTTAATTAAAAGTGAGCCAATAATTTTGAGTCAAAACGATTTTAATACATTATCTACCTTTTCGTTAAAAAATATTAGTGAAAAAGAGCATATAATAGAAAATTTTACAAGATATTTGTCTTTCTCATCTATAATCCTAATTTTATTAGGAAGTGTTCTTATTATCTATGGATGCAAAAAATGGAGCAAAATACAAAAACAATTAGATGCTCAAATAGAATATGATACCACCATTAAACAAATTAATGCACAAAAAATGAGTGCACCTGAGATTGCATTAAAAACTGCAGAAGAGGTATTAGAAGCAGAAACTATTGAAGATTGTGATGAAATTACTAATAATACGCTTAATACAATATCCACATCACAAAACTACATGTTGAAATATATGCAAATTGAAGATTCCTGCTTCTCTAAAATTTCAGAACAGTATTCAAAGAAATATAATCTAAAAAGATATTTGCGTATTGGAAAATACGAATACGACTTCATCGGAATCTCCAAAAAAGACAATATTGACTTAATTTTTGATGTTAAGTATTGGAGGCAGATACCTTCAACGAAAATTTTAAAAAGTACATTACAGCGATTATTTTCATCAGGCGTGAATTACGAGAATAATGCACGTCGCAACTTTAAAATAATATTAATAATTGTTTCACCTAGAGAAAAAATAAATAGAATTAAGAGTCAAATGGTTGATAAAAATTTAAATTTTGAATTTGGATTCAATATTGAAATACGTTACTTTGTAGAGGAAGATTTATGAATTTAGAAATGTAAAACTAATAAATGAATAATTATAAAAAAATAGAATTTTATTTGATTGTGTAAAATAAAGTGTGTAAGTTATCATTAACAAAACCTACACACTTTTGATATTTTACTATAAAACAACAAGTAAAATTATATTATTATTCAACACAACTCACTATCATCTGTACACCATCCACAAAACCATTCCTATAATACTTCTCATTCCAATAACAAAGATAATCCATAAAATTCTCATCAAGCTTATCCAATTGTTTCTTAACATATTTTTGACTTTGTTTAGGTATATTCCTTAAAATATTCTCAACAATCTCATCAAAATAAATATGATGTTTTTTATCTTCTTCAGTAAGACTACCAAAAACCTCCTGTTCTCTATAATCTAACCACTCTTTTAAAATATCATTATCATTTACTTCTCTAAAATTAACCATTTTCATATCCTCCTATACATATATAATTTCATTTAATACAATTTCTTCAGCTCTATTTTTAATATTATTCATAGCTTGAACCCATTCCATTTGATGATGTTCTTTTAAGTATTCATCTACATTTTCAGATTTAGCAAATTGCTTCATAAGTACATGTACTCTTTCATTAGCACATTTATCTATATCTAACAAATGTTGTTTTAAAGTACCATATATAAGTAATTCAGTATATAGACCTTTATTAAAATTTTTTAAATAATTTAATCTTAATCTACCATATTTTCCAATTTGCTTTTTAGGTTGTATAGGTAAATACAAATTAGGTATAAAATAATCACCTTCTTTATGATAAGTAATTTTATTATTCATAACTGAAAAACCTCCTAAATAAATTTTAGGTTTCCCATTAATATTCAATTTTTAAACGAACAAATGTATAGAACGATTTGGGGAAAAGTTGGGGAAGAAATCCTCAAAAATTGTCACCAAAATACACAAATGTTCAAATTTTATAAATCTTTGTAACTAGCATAAAATCAACAAAAACAACAAACTTCACAAATCCACAATTACCAGAAATTTACAACTCATAACCCGAAGGTTACCACTTCCCAGAAACTAGTTAATCAACAAATTTACAAAACAAACTATATTTCGCAACAATTATATGCTATAATATACCCATAAAAACCAAAAACACAAAAAGGAGAGAAAATATGATTTATATTACCGGTGACACACACGCAGACTTTATCAAATTTTCAACAGGTAGATTTCCAATTCAAAAAGGAATGACAAAAGATGATTATGTTATAATTTGCGGAGATTTTGGCGGAATTTGGTCATATGAAAAGGAAAGTGCTCAAGAAAAATATTGGCTAGATTGGTTGAATAATAAAAATTTTACTACATTATTTGTGGACGGAAATCACGAAAACTTTACTCGTTTATATAACTATCCAGTTGAAAACTGGCATAATGGAAAAATTCACAAAATAAGAGAATCAATATATCATTTGATGAGGGGTGAAATTTTCAATATAGATAATAAAAAGTTTTTTGCATTTGGCGGAGCCAAGTCACATGATATTCAAGATGGGATTTTAAATATGGACGAAGAAGAAAAAATATATACATATAGAAAAGTGGGAGCATTTTTTAGAGTGAGAAATTATTCGTGGTGGGACTTAGAACTTCCAACAAAAGAAGAAATGCAAAATGGGCTAGATAATTTAGAGAAGTCTAATTATAAAGTGGACTATATTATATCGCATTGTGCCCCAACAAATATACAAGATTTACTTGATAAAGAAGTGTATAAGAAAGATTACTTAACAGATTATTTACAGGAAATATATGAAAAATGTGATTTTAAAAAATGGTATTTCGGACATTATCATAATAATAAAAAAATTAATTCAAAGTTTATATTATTATATGAAGATATAGTTCCATTAGAATTTTAAAATTTTTATGATAGCTGTAAAATGATAAAAGTCGTAAACTTTGTATAATAATGTTACTTAAAATTACAAAATAGAATGCTTAACTGTGATTGAAACTCGGATTAAAGAAGGATTAGTCTAAAAATAATAATTAATAAAATTACGATAGGAAGTTAATACCAAAAAACATTAGAAAAGAACTTAAAAAGAAAAGGAGTGCCAATATTAGAAAGAATTAATGAATACTGACACTTCTTATATTGAATAAATAATTTAAGTATTTACTTAAATTTACATAATTATAGCACATAACATTATAAAATGTTGTCGAAATTTGTCGAATACATTAAAAAATCTTAAGTTTTGTAAAAAAAAGCACATAATAAATGAAAATATTTCAAAATATCTGGAAAGATTTTAAAAGAATTTCAAAAAACTTTTTATATTTTTTATGTCTAAAAAAGTAGACTTTTAATATTGGCATTTATATTAATAATAATTTAATAAAATTGTATTGATTTTTACTTAAAGTTCATGTAAAATGGACATTGTGAAAGGAGAATTGCTATGCAATTTTATACTATACAACAAATATCTGAAATGTCAGGAAAAAGTAAAAAAACAATAAGAAGACATATTGCAGCCCAAAAGCTAAAAGCGGAAAAGGTGCAAAATAAATATAGAATCTCAGAAGAAAATTATAAAATATGGATAAATGGAACAGCATTTGAAGAAGAAGACAGAGGCGTTTTTACAAAAGAAATAGATAATGAAGTAAATAATAGTTATAATATAAATTGGGCAGACATATCAAAAGAGTGGAAAGTAGATGGTTGGAAAAATGATAGTGATAGAAATGGATATAAGTTTATAGATTTATTTTCTGGTGCGGGGGGATTAAGTTGCGGTTTGGTAATGGCTGGTTTTACTCCAGTTGCGTCAGTCGAAATAATGCCTGAAGCAGTAGAAACATATAAATACAATTTTATAGATAAAAAAGGATTTAATGAAAAAGTTAAAATAAGAGATATAAGAACTAAATCAGTAAAGGAAGAATTATATAAAACAGTAGGCAACCAGCACATTGATTTAATTGTTGGAGGATTTCCTTGTCAAGGATTTAGTATGTCGGGTAATAGAGTGATTTCAGATCCAAGAAATAGTTTATATTTAGAAATGTTAGAGATAGTTAAAAATGTTAAACCTGATTATGTAGTTATGGAAAATGTTGAAGGTTTAAGAACAATGTTGGACGGGAAAGTTGAAACACAAATAATTAACGACTATAAAGAAATCGGATATGAAATAAATGTAACAACATTAAATGCTGCAGATTATGGGGTCGCACAACAAAGAAAACGTGTTATATTTATAGGAAATAGGATAGGAAGCAAAAATTATCATCCAAAACCATTATATGAACCAAATAATTATAAAACTTTAGGTTCAGCTATATGTAAATTTATGAATATGGCTGAAGACAAAAGTATAAATCATGTGTTTACAAGACATACAGAGAGTATGAAAAAACGACTAGCAAATGTACCTGAAGGATCGAGTTTGTTTAAAAATTATTCAGATTCATGGAAAAAATCTCCTTGGGATAAACCATCATGTACTATAAAGGAAAATCATGGAGCTGTAAATATACATCCAAAACTACCAAGAGTATTAACGGCTAGAGAGATAGCAGCGATTCAATCTTTTCCAGATGATTTCATATTCAAAGGAGCAAAAAAATGGCAGTTAGTTCAAATAGGAAATGCAGTACCTCCGCTATTAGGGAAGGCAATAGGGTTAGCAGTTGAAAAAGGATTAAAAGAAAAGAGTAAAGAAAAAGAAGATATTGTTTTATCTTCTTTTATTTACTCATATATACTAATATATTTCTCTCATTTACCTTCAATAATTTTTATTAAATTTTTCAGATTGAATCTAAATTTATAACAATTTCTATTTTTATGTACTTGGAATTCTCCTATTGATATGCCATTATATTTTACAGTATTACTTTCATTCCAATCTTCAAGTTTTTCTTTTGTAAATGATATATTTTCACGTTTCCATTTAAAATTTGACGCATAATCTTTTTTAAAGATATTATAAAAATATTTATCTTTCTTTTGATATATCCATAATAAATAATCAGAATCGAATAAGTGAGTAGCATATATATTAAGCATTTTATCTATATGGTTGTATACCATTTTTTTAAAAGATAATTCATTAATTTCATTTGAATCACATAGTTGCACAAAATACAAGTAACAGGTACTTGCGCTTGGTTGCCCTACTTCTGGTGGGCATACCATATTTCCCATATTAGTCTTTAAAGATAATGTTAAATTACCTTCTAGTAGAAAATCGTAAGGACATTTACTTTCTGCTTTTCTAAGACCTTGCTCAGATCCTGTATGCTTTATTGGCTTTGGAAGATATTGAAAAGAATCTATAATAGTATCCTTAATTTGTGACTCTATAATTCTAGAAGTTCTGCCTAATAAATGAGAAGGAAAATCTAAATTAAATATATCACAAATTGTCTTTTCGGCAGTCATTCCAAAAGTTTCTGTATTTAATGAAATTATTTTTAAAAACTCAATTAAAGAGCTCATAATAAATCTAAATTTAAATGTTCTATTTTTATGAATCTGAATTTCTGCAATTGACTTATTTTTGTATTTTAGAGTTGTACTTTCATTCCAGTTTTCTAAATTTCGAGTAAAATTGAAATTGGAACGATCAAATTCTAAATCTAAAAACTGATTTCTGTCAAAGATTGTATATGTTAATTGATTATCAGATGTATATTGAAACCATATTGTGAAATCTGATATAAAAAGGTAATCAAAAAATATAGGTAACATTTTGTGAATGTTGTTGTATACAATCGACTTAATTTCTTCTTTGCTTTCAATATTTTTATTTAGAAATTGATTGAAGTGATAGTTAAATGTTTCTATTCCTGCTTGCCCAACTATTCTTGGAGCAATTTTATCGCCAGATTTTGATGTCCTAATCGAAAGTGTTTTAGAATTTGCTAGTATAAAATTATTAGGATTATATCTTTCTCCAAAATTGTCAGAATTAGTATATGTAACACATTTTTCAGGAATGACTCCTAGTTCATTAAATGCGGACATAACTACTTCTTTGATATTTAAACTGTTTATATAATTTTTATTGTAATTAGATTCAAACTGTTCTTTGGCTTCTATAGGAATTGTTACATTAAAATAATCACATATAAATTTTTGAATAGTAATTCCTAAATCTGCGTTATTCATTAGAATCCCCTTCTTTATCTATAAATAATTTATAAGTCTCAATTCCTAGAGCATCTGCAATTTTTTGAATATTACTTAAAGAAATACTTCTTCTTTTTGATTCAATGGCACTAATATATGTTCTATGCAATTTGGATTTTTCTGCGAATTTTTCTTGAGATAAGCCTAGGGCAGTTCTATATTTTTTTAGGTTTCTGCTAAATACATCTTTTATATCCATATTTTCACCTCATTATAACTATCTAATAAATACTGAAATTAGTCAACAGACAATAAGTAACATGCTTAAGCAAGTAAAAACATTGCCAAAAATAAGGGCTAGACTTTAATAATATATAATGATATAATGACAAAAAAATTAAGCTCTAGAATAGTAAGCTAGAACTTAAAATCTTCACCTAAGTGAAATCAACATAAGTTGACATTAAAGATTAAATCTTATTTTAACTCATTATGCTATTTTAGATAGTAATTTAATAGCATCTTTAATATATCATAAGTAGGAGGATATGTCAAGTGGAAAATCTAAAAGAATATAACATAGGATTAGATATAGGAGTTGGCTCTTGTGGATGGTGTGTTACTGATAAAAATAGTAATATTTTAAAAAAGGGAAAAAGTCATACTTGGGGTGCCCATATATTTGAAGAAGCGGATACGGCGAAAAATAGAAGAATGTACAGAGGAGCTAAAAGAAGATTAACTAGAAGAAAAGAAAGAATTAATATTTTACAAAGTTTGTTATTAGAAGATTTAGAAAAAGAGTATCCAAACTTCTTACCATTACTTAGAGAGAGCTCTTTAACTTTTGATGACAAAACAAAATCAGAATCAATTTTAGGTGTCAAATATAATTTGTTTTCAGATAAAAATATGACAGATAAAACATATTTTGAAAAATTTCCAACAATTTATCACTTAAGAAATTATTTAATTAATACCAATGAAAAGGTAGATTTAAGATTGGTCTATTTAGCTATTCATCACATTATTAAATATAGGGGAAACTTTTTATATGAAGGAGACTTTGCTGAAAATACTTCGGAAGTTGAAGAAAACTTAAAAAATCTTTTATCTTGGCTAAGTGACGAATATGACATTTATATGAAGACAAATCAAGAAGAATTGATAAAAATTTTGCAAAATAAAAAAGATACAAAAGCCAATAAAAAGGAAAAAATTTTAAACTTGTTTGATTATGATAAAGATGAAAAAGCATTAATAACAAATATCGTAAGCTCTTTTTTGGGTTATGCTTTTGATATTAGTAAAATATTTGATATAGAAATAGAGAAAACTAAAATTTCTTATTCTTCAGAAATTGAAAACGAGGATGAAATAATAAGTCTATTAGATAACAATTCCGAAATATATCAGAATATGAAAACTATATATAGTTGGTTTACATTACAAGATATATTAGGGGGAAGAGAGTTTATTTCTAAAGCTTTTATTGATAAATATAATAAATATACAAATGATTTGAAGTTGTTAAAAAAGATTTATAAGACCTATTTACCAGATGAATACAATGCAATGTTTAAAAAAATAGGAAAAGACAACTATGTAGCATATAATGGAAAAAATCAAGGTAAAACTTGCAAAAAATGTTCACCAGATGAATTTTTATCTAATTTAAAAAAAGTAATAGAAAAATTACCAGATGAGTGCGAAGAAAAAGCAAACATATTAAGTGAAATAGCAGATAATAATTTTTTAGTAAAATTAAATGTAACAGATAATGGAGCAATTCCACATCAATTACACGGAAAAGAATTAAAAATAATATTAGAAAATCAAGGAAAATATTATAAAACAATAAGAGATAATAAGGAAAAAATATTAGATTTATTTTCTTTTAGAATACCATATTATGTAGGTCCATTAGCTAAAAAAGAAGGACAAAGTAAATGGGCTTGGGTAGTAAGAAAGAACAATGAAAAAATATTACCATGGAATTTTGAAAATGTTGTAGATGAAGATGCAACTGCAGAGAAATTTATTAGAAGAATGACCAATAAATGTACATATTTGGTAAATGAGGATGTTATGCCAAAGCAGTCATTACTATATTCAGAATTTTGTGTACTAAACGAGTTAAATAATGTTAGAGTAAATAATAAACATATTGCTAAAGACAGTAAAAGGAGAATAATTGAGGATATATTTAAAAAACAGAAGAAAGTTACAGCAAAAAATATAAGGGATTGGTATAGAAAAGAAGGAATAGAAGCCAAAAACATAAGTGGATTATCAGATGGAAATACTTTTAATTCTAATATGTCGTCATATATTGATTTAAACAGAATTCTAGGAAAAGTTGATGAAGATAATTATGAAGAATGCGAAAATATAATATATTGGATTACAATTTTTGAAGATAAAAAGATTTTAAAAAGAAAAATAAAAAAAGAATATTCAAAATTAACAGATGAGCAAGTTAATCAATTAGTAAAATTAAGATATACAGGTTGGTCAAGATTATCTAAGGAATTATTATTGGGAATAAAATCTAATGACAATGAAAATATAATGCAAAAACTAAAAGATACACCTTTAAACTTTATGCAAATAATAAATAACGATGAGTATGGATTTAATAAGAAAATAGAGGAAAGAATGCCAAAGGCTGTAGGAAAAATTACATATAAGGATATTGATGAAATTCCTACTTCACCAGCAAATAAAAGAGCTATTTGGAAGGCTATGTCTATAGTAAAAGAAATTTGCAAAGTAATGAAAAAAGAACCAAATAATATTTATATAGAATTTGCAAGGAATGAAGAAAAAAATAAAACATTAAAAGATAATAGAGCTAAAAAATTATTGAAAAAGTATGATGAAATAGAGAAGCAAATAAAATATTTAAAAGAATATGATAATAATGTTTATAAAGAACTAAAGAAACATCAAAGCGACAAAACATTAGAAGAAAAGTTATATTTGTACTTTATCCAAAACGGAAAATGTTTATATAGTGGAAAGAAATTAAATATAGATGAGCTAAGTTTATATGAAGTAGATCACATCATACCACAATCATACAGAAAAGACGATAGTATAGATAATAAAGCTTTAGTAATAAGAAGTGAAAATCATGTATTTGTCAAGTGAAAAATGGACCACTTTATAGTTGAAAAACGGACCACTTTTTCAACTATAAAATTTACATATT
>CALXVB010000031.1 GCA_944391855.1 uncultured Clostridia bacterium
CATACTGTATCTCCAGTATATCCTTCTTCTTGACAAGTAGCTTCTTTTGCATTTTCTGTTTTTGTATTCTTATGGTTATTTTCATCTAAATCTCCATATTCTACTCCACATACTTCACAAACCGCTTTATTTATACAAGTTGCTTCTCCACCTTTATGTTCTGTTTTTGATATTGTTGTTCCTGTTTGTATTGTTTTACCGCAATCTTCACATACTGTATCTCCAGTATATCCTTCTTCTTGACAAGTAGCTTCTTTTGCATTTTCTGTTTTTGTATTCTTATGGTTGTTTTCATCTAAATTTCCATATTCTACTCCACATACTTCGCAAGTTGCTTGTTCTGTACAAGTTGCTTCTCCTCCACTATGTGGTTCTTTTGTCATTATATTTCCACAGCCACACTCTTTCCAATGGTAGTCAGGATCATTAGCCCAATTTTCTCCATAGCTATGTCCTGGCTCTTTAATTACTAAATCTTCTTCTGTAACTTCGACCTTATTTTCATTAAATAATTTTCCACATACAGAACATTTATAATGTGCCTTCACTCCATCTTTTATTCCATTTTTGTCGTGTTCTGCTTCAACTTCTGGAATTAATTCTCCATAATTATGGTCTGCTAAAGGGAGTTTAGCATCTGAACCTTCTATTACTTTTCCACAGTCGTCACATGTTACATATTCTCCATGTCCTTGTACTAAACATGTTGAATCCACAGCTTTGTGTGTTGTTATATTCAAATGCTCACACTCTGTACTAATATTTAATGTTTTAACTAATTTCATTCCATCGGCAGGATCACTTATTAAATACATTCCATCATTGTATGCAAATAATACTTCATAAGCTTCTGAATCATAACTGTCAAATCTGTTATGAGTTGTATCAATATATATCCATTCACCGTCTACAAATGCTACTGACCATTCATGAGTTAAGTTTCTTACTGTAGCTGTTGGAATATTAGCTAAAAATAACATATAGTTTGTAAGCATTGTATAACATTCACAATTTCCAGATAATTCTTCAAATATTGCATAGATTGAAGTTGTACTTGCTGATGCACCTATTCTACCACCATCTCTCATATTTTGAATTACCCATAAAGTGATTGCTTTTGCTTTATCTTTTTCTGTAGTACAATCTGCTGTAAGTTCATCAACTAAAGCTTTCATTTCTTGATATGTTTCATTTTCAGTAATTTTTTCATTGCAGAATTCTAAAGATTCTTGGCTAGGATTACCATAATTACTATGGTTTTGTACTACTCCTAGTATTAGATTTTCTGTTGGTAATAATTCTAAATAACTTTCATTAGAAATTTGTCCTGTATAAGTTTCATTTGTTGTTAAATCTGTAAAATTAACGCCGTTGTGTCTTGCATAATAGTATACACCACTATATTTATATCCGTATATTTGCTCAAGTGTACTTGGCAATACATTTCTTTCATCAAAAAGTGCAATGTCAGACTTAACAGTTAATGTTTTTAATGCTGTACAACCATCAAATGCATATTCCCCAATATACATTAATCTTTCTGACAACTCAATTGATTTTAGTGCAGTACAATTTATAAATGCACCCATTCCTATTTGTACTAAATTTTTAGGCATATTTACAGTTTCTAAATTAGGACATTCTGCAAATGCTCTTAATCCAATTTCAGTAACTGAATCTGGTAATGTTATTGATTTTAAATTTGTATGTTCCTGGAATGCACGAGCTGAAATGTATGTAATTTCTCCATTGAAAACTACATTAGTTACTTGATCTTTATAGTCTATCCAAGGAGATACTGCCTTATCATCTGTATACATATCTCCACTTCCAGAAATAGTTAGTGTTCCCTCACTATCTAGAGTCCAT
The DNA here is from genome assembly GCA_944391855.1 of uncultured Clostridia bacterium. Taxonomy (GTDB): domain Bacteria; phylum Bacillota; class Clostridia; order TANB77; family CAG-508; genus CALXVA01. Next base: position 1,870 of record CALXVB010000031.1, read on the forward strand.
GTAATATTATCTCCACAATCTCCTTGTGCCACTATGTCAGCTGCTTTTACATAGTAAGAACTTGTAGATGCCATTACAAATACTACTATTAAGAATAATACTTGTAATAATTTTGTAGTTTTTTTCATTATATACCCCTCCTATATTTTACATTAACTATATTGTATATATAGTTTTTTTCTTATGTTGTAGATTAATTTGTCAAGATGATTTTATCACATTGATTTTTAAATGTAAATATTTGTTAATAAATTTATTCTAAATCATGAGTTAATTTTTACTTGTAAAATTATTCCTTTTCAAACCTAACTTCTACTGTTAGTTCTTCTCCCGCTTTGCCACTACTATAATCTACAGGGTGCTCTTCAAAAATTATTTTATATTTTCCATCTTCTTTTCTTATCTTAAGTTCTTCTTCTGGTCCACGATCACTTGGATTTCCTATTTGCTCTATATTTGTTAATTTAATTGTATCTCCCTGTATTTCGTAATTTCCTTTTTCTGAAAAAGATAAAGCAATTCCGAAAGTATATGTTCCATCTTCATTAAATACAATATCATTAGAAGAATAACTTATTCCTGTTCCATATAGCATACCAACACTATATTCAACACTGTTTGTATCTTTTAAATGCCATGTTCCTACTAAATCTTCCTTTGAAATAACATTATTGTTTGTTTCGTTTTCTCCTGCTGTTGTTTCTTCTGTATAATTATCAGAACCTTCCTCTATTTCATCATAATAATTGAAAGAATAATCAACTTCTGTTAATTCTAAGCTGTCCTTATCAACTATATATGTTTTACTATAGTCAGTTGATATGTCCTGTCCTCCACTAATTTGTACTTGTAATTTATTGTTTGGCAAATTATATATTCTATCTATTCTTTCATAATCTTCTCCTATCGTTTTTATTTCTCCGTTTTCAAAATTATATACTTTTAAATTGTCTGCCATCATAGGATAAGTTCCTTTAGTTGTTATATAATATAGTTTGTTATTATCAAAAACACATGTAGAAACAGAATAATCATAAGATACATTTTGGTCTAATAACTTATATTCTTTTGTTTGAATATTATATTCATAAACTTTTGTAAAGTCTTGTCCTCCATTTTCTTCGCCAAATCCGTTTTTTAATACTATGAAACCATTATCTGTTAGTGGCCCTAAATATAGCCTAACTGATCCTTCTTCGTCCAAGCTTTTAAATTCTTCACGTATTATCTCTGTTGTTTCTTTTGTTTTAATATCATATTTTTCTATAACACCACCAATATCTCTAAAAATTTTATTTGTACAAGAATATATATCTGCATTTTCTTTATCTATTTTAAAATAGCCATTATCTCCTAAAGATGCATCTATATTTCTTAAATTTTTAGTTTTGATATCATAACATGATAATGCTTCTTCCCCTTGATTAAAATATATAATGCCATCATATACATACATTATATTCCATACCCAGTCAATATCTGAGTTAAGTTTATATACACTTTCTAGACTATAATTTCCATCTCCTTTATTTAAATCAATAGCAAAAAACTCTGTTCCTGATTGTAGATATAACTTTCCATAGCTATAGTCCATTGCACCATAATTAGATAAACCATTTTCTGTTTTTGGCTCATCTAATATTTTTACTTCTGTTCCGTCTTGTTTTAAAGCAATTATGCTGTTGTTTCCGTCTTTGTCTTTCTTACTTGCAAATGCACATACACCTTCTAGTTCAGGATTCAAACTAACCCCTCCACTATTTTCTGTATCATTTACTGTTGTTACTTCATTGTTTGTCTTTTCTTCTCCGCAACCTGTTAAAATAAATATACAAATAAAGCATAAAAATAAAGCTAATAAAATATTTAAAATTTTTCTTTTCATACGAGCATCTCCTCTTATTATTTTACTGAATAGTATTATATATTTAATGTTTATTTATTTCAAGTATTATTTCATTAACTTTATTTTTATTATTTTATTAATTTAACTGCTTTATTTATATCTTTACTAAAAATATAGATCCTTTTGGTGTATTATGCATAGCTTTTATACCTCCCTTATGTCTAGTTACTATAGTATGCGCTATAGATAGTCCAAGCCCTGTTCCACCTGTTTCTCTAGTTCTAGCCTTATCTTCTCTATAGAATCTATCAAATATTCTTTTTAGTCCTTCATCACTTATTCCTATTCCTGCAATAATTGCTGCATATATAACTTTTAATGAGCCACATAAATCAATAGCTACTTGCATTTTATATGGACTATCCACTCCAATTCCAGCATCACTTCTCATGGCAAATTTAGATAAAAATTTTGCTAATAAGCTTACTTTCATATCTTTTTTGTATATAATTCTTTTTTGGCATAATGATATTATTTTTTCACTTATTGATATAAAATCTCCTTCTTTATATACTGGCTTAACATACTTCTCTATAATATCTATATAGTCTTCTCCAATTTGTACATAATGAGTTTTTATTGCATACCTATAGTATTTACTCCCCTCTACCTCAATTTCTAATTCTTTACCTTTATTTGCTTCAAGCATATTTATAATTCCTTTCTTGATATGGTTTTAAGTAAATTTTCATTTGGAATTATAAATAAAGTTACTTAAATAAATCTTAAAAGTAAAAAAGAAGAAAAATTTAATTTTATTTTTCTTCTACTAGATTTTTTTCTATATATATTATATAATATTCTCATTAGATGCGAGTATGCTGGAACTGGCAGACAGGCACGTTTGAGGGGCGTGTGCTTTAAAAGCGTATGGGTTCAAGTCCCATTACTCGCACCATTTTTATTTGTTTTGATTTGCCGTCTTGTATGCTAGCACCTCTACATATTCTTTTAGTAATGTTTTTTTCTTATATTTATTTAATAGACCTTCATATACAAGTTCTTTATTGCCCATGTCTTTAAAATTCTCTGGTCTTATCATCTTTTTAGGTAGATTTAAGTTTACATTTGCTTTTTCAAATAAATATTTTACAAATTCTGCGCAATAAAAATAATTACGTATCTTTACTTCTTTTTTAAAGCCTATCGCTAAAAGCCCTATAATATTAAACTTATATTTTTTTCTATTTTTCCACATATCATATATTGTATTACGAATATCCACAAATTGCTGATCTTCTATTTCTATAGAATATACACATGCTTTCGTTCTAAAAAATCTTTTATATGTTCCCTCATTAATTCTCTCATGTACAAATCCTCCTGAAAGAGGGTTGTATGGATGTAATCTTCCAAAACTATACATTTCTTGTAAATCTTCATCTAGTGCTATGGACACATGCGAAAATTCATCTTTAGTCCAATTCTTTATTATTTTTGATAGTGTTGTACCAGAATATGTTAGTACTATATATATTTTTTTCATTAAAACATCTCCTAAATTTCATATACAATTTAAATTTTACCATATTTCTATATATATTACAATTATTATGGTATAATATTTAGGTAGAAAATTTGATACTATAGGAGTAACTCATGATATTAAAGAAAAAAATTGAGATGACTGACAATTATGTTAATCTAAAAGAATTACTTAAAGCATATTTTAATATCTCAGATAGACTACTATTAAAATTAAAAAAGAATAGCAAAATATTAGTAAATGGCAAAGTAGAAAATATTAATAGTAGCATATCTACTGGAGATTTGATTCAAGTGTTAATTGACTTTGAAGAAGATAATTCCAACATTGTACCGGTTAAAATGGATTTAAATATACTCTATGAAGATAAAGCAATGTTAATAATAAATAAGTCTGCTGGAATACCAGTGCATCCATCTATGGATCACTTTACAGATAGTTTATCTAATGGAGTTAGATACTATTTCGACTCTATTAATTTAAAAAAGAAAATTAGACCAGTAAATAGACTAGATAAAAATACTTCTGGAATTGTAATATTTGCAAAAAACGAATACATACAAGAATGTTTAGTAAAACAGATGAAAACAGGTATATTTAAAAAAGAATATATTGCACTTTGTGAAGGAAAATTTGAAAAAGAAAAAGGCATTATAAATGCACCAATAGCTAGAAAAGAAAACAGTATTATAGAAAGATGCGTTAAAGAAGATGGAGATATTGCTATTACAGAATATGAAGTTTTAGAATACAATGAAAATAATAATTATTCTATTGTTAAATGTAATTTAAAAACAGGTAGAACTCATCAAATACGAGTACATTTAAGTTATATTGGTCATCCTATTTTAGGTGACACTTTGTATGGTAACTCTTCTGAATTAGTTAGTAGGCAAGCTCTGCATGCATATAGAGTAGAATTCATTCATCCAATAACTCATACTATAAAACAGATAGACACACATTTCGTTCCATTTTTATAATTATCCACGGGTAGAACCCGTGGTTTACCCTTGAAGTTAAAAATAGTGTGAACAAAAGGAAGTAGTCCCTTTTGTCCACACTATCTTTATGCTCAATATCCTAACTTCTTATATATTTTTTGCTTTATTGTAAGTACTATCGCACTAATTACTGCAAATACTATAAATATTCCAAGTTCGTTCATTGTTATATCTGATACATGTAATATACTTCTAAATAAATATACTGCTACAAAGAATCCTACAAATGTTGTAGTAAATAAAAATGCGTGTAATTTATTAAATGGTATGCAAACTTCTAGTACTGCCATTATACTTACAAATCCTATTAGAAGATACATAATTGTAACTAAAGATCCCTGTGCAATTCCTAATACTGGTCCCATATATGTTAGGAAGATTATATTTAATACTATTACTATTGCAAACGGTGCTGCATTTCTGAGAACCGTGTGTAAAAATACTCCCTTAACAGGTTTGCTATTTGGCTCAAATGAGATAAAGAATGAAGTATATGCTTCAATGACCAAATCTATTAATGTTATTTGTATTGGTATAAATGGGAATGCTGTATTTGTTAGTATGCAGAATAGAGATACAAGTACTGAATATATAGTTTTTATAAAGAAGATTCTTGCAACACTGGTAAGGTTGTTTACTACTCTTCTTCCTTCCATTAATACGTCTTTTAATACACTAAAATCTTGGTTAAGTAATACTATTTGTGATACTTGTTTTGCTGCATCATTTGCTTCTGGCAGAGTAATACTTAAATCAGCCTCTCTTAATGCTATTACGTCGTTTACTCCATCTCCTGTCATTGCTACTTGATGACCTTTTGCTTGAAGAGCTTTTACTATAATGCTTTTTTGTTGTGGTAACACTCTTGCAAAAATACTATATTTATCAACAATGTCTACTATCTCGGCATCTGAACTTAAAGTAGATAAATCTATATATGATTCGTAATCTTCTAAACCTGCTCTCTTAGCTATAGTTGAAACTGTTATTGGATTATCTCCTGAGATTATCTTTATATCTACTGATTGTGTTTTAAAGTATCCAAGCATTTCTTTTGCATTTTTACGTAATGGATCCGCTAAAATTATTCCTGCAACTATCGTTAATTCTGGCAATTCTTCTGAATTCATATTTTCTTTTGTATATCCTATGCATAATGCTCTTTTTCCATCTTCTTGTGCTTTTAAAATACTATCTGGTAAGTCAATATTTGCCTTAGTAACTAATCTTTCTGGTGCGCCTACTATTATAGTTCCTAAATCTTTAAAAGTAACACTACTCCACTTTCTTTCAGAAGAAAATGATATATCGCTTGTCTTCTCGTATTTTGCTTCACCTTTGAAATAATTCTTTAAAGCAATAAATGTACTATTACTATCATCTGCCACATTAACATATGAATTCATTATATTTTCTAAAGTGTCTGGAAGTATATTTTCATTATATTTTTCTACTTCTATTACTTTCATTTTTCCTTCTGTAATGGTTCCCGTTTTATCTAAACATAAGGTATCGATATGCGCTAGAGTTTCTACACTATATAAATCTTGCACTAAAACTTGTTTTTTAGCAAGTTTTATTACACCTGTCTCTAAAGAAATACTTGTAAGTAGCACAAAACCTTTTGGAAGCATTCCCAAAAGTGCTGCAGCTGTTGCTATTACAGATTGTTGTAAATTAACTTCTCTAAAAATATATGCTTGTACGAATAATATTACACCTGCTGGTATTATTACAAAACTCGTAAAATTTGTAACTTTTTTCATCGAGTTTAATAATTCTGAATTTACTTTTTTATGTTTTTTAGTAGCATTTATTATTTGGTTTGCAAAATTGTCGTCTCCTACTTTTTCAATTTTAGCATAACACTTTCCACTTACTACATAGCTTCCAGACAAAAGCTTATCTTCTTCTCTTTTTAAAATAGTGTCAGATTCACCTGTTAAAAGCGCTTCATTTACTTCAATTTCTCCTTCTATTACATACGCATCTGATGGAATTTGATCTCCTTGAGATAGTAATACAATATCATCTAATACTATTTCATTTATATTTATCTCTTTTTCTTCTCCATCCCTTACCACTTTTATTTTCGCTGCTGTTAAAATTGATAATTGTTTTACTAAATTCTTTCCATGAATTTCTTGTATTATTCCTATTAATACATTTACAATAATTATTAGAATAAATACCATGTTTGTGTATGCATGTACGCAAGCAAGTGCTATTGCTATTATCAAGTTAAATAAGTTAAATAATGTGAATACATTATCTCTTACAATTTGCCAATTAGATTTTAAATTATTTGTATCTGAGCTATTCACTTGCCCATTTTTTATTCTTTCCTCTACCTCTTTATTACTTAATCCTTTTAGTTTTTCCATATTAATAATCCTTTTAGTTGTATTTAGATTTTATGCTAAATCTATAAACATGTTATATTATATAATTAAGGTTTATATTTGACAAGTATTTTCTAAATAAATTTAGCCTAATTTTAATAGAATAAATTTATTACATATAAATTTGCTTTTTTTGTAAATTTTTATTAAAAATTTCATAATTTTACTAGACTTTTTAATCATTTTTGTGTATGATTATGTATGTAACATAAGATTAAAATTATGGAGGGATATATAAATGTCAAAAATTTTTAAAACTTTAATTTTTTTGTTTATAATAATATTTTCTATTTCAACTTTAGTTTTCGCTACAGATATAAATATGAATTTAGAAAACCCAAATGAAAATCCAGTAGATGCAAATGCAATTGATAGCAATAGCATTGATACTAATAGTATAGATAATGTTTCTGATACCAACACAGTAGAAAATATGGATGAATTTGAACAAGATACCATAAGTGGCACTGCTGCCCCATCAGGTGTTAGCAGTATTGCACAGGAAAATATGAGTTTTTCTAATATATTAAATATTTTAGTAATAACTGTAGGAGTTATATTAATACTACTTGCAATAGCGATATTAATTAGATTAAAATCATAATTCTTAAATTTACAAAATTTTCTAAATATAAAAAAATATCATAATAGAAATATCATATAAGTTATAAAATCCAACTTGAAAGTAGCTGGATTTTTTTATGTCTTATTTTTTGTATAATTTATTGTAAATATGAAATAATATAATAAGAAGCTTTTTATAGAAGTTTTAAAAACAAAATTTTAATATAAATTTTCAAGGAGGTTTTTATGAAAAAAAGTCTTTTATTTGTTTCCCTCATAGCAATCTTACTTATGTGTATATCTGTACCAGTTTTTGCTATGGGTAATGTAGCAAACGACGTAAGAAACTTCGTTGGTGGTACTGAAAATATGATAAAAAATGCAGGAAATACTGTTTCAAATGGAGTAAGAAATGGGCTTAATACTGTAAGTGGAGGTACTCAAAACGTTATGAACAACATGAGAAATGGTATGAATAATACAGAAAATTCTATGACCGCAGGTATGACTACAGATAATAACAATGTGGGATATACAGCAGCTAGAACTACAACTGATGATATTAGAGTAGCTGGTATGACAACTAATACTTGGTCATGGATTGTTATAGCTCTTACAGTAGCTGCAATAGGTATTCTTATTTGGTCATATATGAAACAAAGAAATAAAAACGATCTATATATCGATTCAGATGATGAATAAGTTTAGAAAAGTTAGTAAAATAGCTGGCAATTAATTTTCCAGCTATTTTACCATTATTTTGTACATATTCTTCACTTTTAAGTAATATCATGATATAATTATTATTATTGATTTATTATTAATTTTAGACATAAAATAATTAATATGATATTTATTGATATTATATATAATTTTACAACATAATATTTGTATAAATTATTTAAAAAGTGGAGGTTTTATGAAAAAGATAATCGCAACAAATCCTATTGCTAGACATAACTATACAATAGAAGATACCTATGAGGCTGGAATTGTTCTAACAGGAACTGAAATAAAATCAATTAAAAATGGTAAGGTAAATTTAAAAGATAGTTATGCAAATATAAAAAACGGAGAAGTGTTTATTTATGGTATGCATGTAAGTCCTTATGAATTTGGAAATATATATAACAAAGATCCATTAAGGACTAGAAAATTACTTTTAAATAGAAGAGAAATAAATAAACTAACAGGACTAATAAAACAAAAAGGATTAACACTAGTTCCTATCTCTCTTTACTTTAGTGGACATTTCGTTAAAGTAGAACTTGGTGTAGGAAAAGGAAAAAAATTATATGATAAAAGACAAGATATCGCCAAAAGAGATGCCGAACGTAGAATGCAAAAAGCAATGAGCTTGAAAAATCAAGGTTAGAAAATCAATACATATTTTTAAATTTTAATATTAAAAGGACAGACAAAATTCATGTCTGCCCTTTGTTTTATTCTTGGAACAAAATGTGTGTCCCTATCGTTCCATTTCAATTATGCTTTATTACTTGAACCAAATACGTCTCTTATTTTATGTTCTACTGTTTCTTTTATTAAATCTCTTGCAGGAGTTAAATATGCTCTTGGGTCAAATTTTGATGGTTCTTCATTAAATACCTTTCTTATAGCTGCTGTCATTGCTAATCTTAAGTCTGTATCCACATTTATTTTTGATACCCCAGATATACTTGCCTCATGTAATATTTCGTCTGGTACACCTTTTGCACCTGGTATGTCTCCCCCATATTTGTTACACATGTCTACTAAAGCTGGTATAACTGTAGATGCCCCATGTAAAACAATTGGAGTATTTGGTATTTTTTCTTTTACTTTTTGTAATATATCAAATCTTAATTTTGCTTCCCCTTTAAATTTATATGCGCCATGGCTTGTTCCTATAGCTATTGCAAGCGAATCGCAACCTGTTCTTTCTACAAACTCTTTAGCCTGATCTGGATCTGTGTACATTGCATCTTTTGCCTCTACATTTACGTCATCTTCTATTCCAGCAAGTTTTCCAAGTTCTGCTTCTACTACTACTCCTTTTGAGTGTGCATATTCTACAACTTTTTTTGTTAGTGCAACATTTTCTTCAAAGTCATATTTTGAGCCATCTATCATAACAGATGAAAAACCGTTATCTATACACATTTTACATGTTTCAAAATCTGGACCATGGTCTAAATGTAAAGCTATAGGTATGTCATATTCATCTAATGCTGCTTCTACCATCTTTCTTAAATATCCTATTCTTGCATATTTTATTGCACTAGATGATGCTTGTAAGATAACTGGTGAGTTTTGGCTAGCTGCTGCATCTACTATTCCTTGTATAATTTCCATGTTATTTACATTAAATGCACCTATTGCAAATTTCTCTTTCATAGACTTTTCAAACATATCTTTTGTAGTTACTAATGGCATAATAATTCCTCCTTCATATATCCATTTAAATTCAAAGTAATTATATATTAATTTGATTTTTTAATCAAGCCCTTATAGTACTGTTGTGCTTTATAACTTTAAATATACTTGAAGGAGGATGGTATAAAATACCATCCTCCCTTGTCTTGCAATTAGAGCATTTGACTTGCTATTTTACTCAGTTTGCTTCTTACCGACTCATCATTAGAAAGAGTAACTTGCCAGCATTCCGGAACCCCTTTAAATTTTTCTGAAAGATAAACAAGTCCATTGTATCTTTCGTTCAGTTTAGGGTTATCCACTTGAGTTGGATCACCTAAAAAGATGAATTTTGAACCGGTTGCAGCTCTGGTAACGATGGACTTGATATCTCCCGGATCGATATTTTGGGTTTCATCAATAATGAAAATTGTATCTACAATGGTTCTGCCTCTCAGAAATCCGATTGGCTGTACCTGAATAATACCCTTTTCAAAATAGTACTCACCGTTTTCAAACGCAGTATTCGGTTTGTTGGAATTTCTCCTATCCTTCCCATTAATAAGAATAGAAAGGTTGTCTCGAATTCCTCCGAGATATGGAGAGATTTTATCCTTCATATCTCCGGGTAAAAAACCAAGCTTTTCGTTACCTACCGTCTCAGATGGAGTCGCTACAAGTATTCTTGAGTATTTTTCGCTTTCGATTCCCTGGAGAGCAGCAGCAAGTGATAAATATGTCTTGCCTGTTCCAGCACCGCCTTTGACTATAACCAGAGATGCTTCTTCCCAATTCGTCTGCAAGCACTCTAATAGGAACCTTTGTCCAACATTTTTAGGTGCAGCACCATAAGGTCTGATTCCATTAAAAATGAGAGGGACAATCTTTTCTCCATCATATCTTCCAAAAAAGGACTGATTGGATTCCATAGACTTGACTTCAACAAACATATTGGCAATCCAAGTAACTTCGTCACTTCTGTTAATAAAAGAGATGTCCAAGAGCTTGTTCTCGTAAAAGCTATCAATCGCAGCAGAAGTAGTAGTCAAACAAGCACGACCACTATACTGCTCATTCGGTGCGGGAAAAAGATCGTCTCGGAAATCCTCAGCATTAATTCCTAGAGCTCTTGCTTTTATGCGAATTGCCTTGTTCTTCGAAACAAGAATAACCTTTTTGCCCTTATGATTTTCCTTTAAACCAATACAGACTTGGAACACTCTCCTATCTGCTTCAGTAATTCCATCCATATCAATTTCAATGTCATGGAAGTTTCTCTGAATTTGAATAATACTTCCATTTGCCTGTTTAGCACCTTTGTTTAGTAATTGATTTACATCAAAACCCTCAAGATAACTGAGGATATCCTCAGCGATTCTTTTCTTTTCCGGTTTCCCCCTGTAGTTTTGAAGTTCATCAATTACTGCCATCGGTATTACTACTATATTGTCTGAGCCAAACCGTAAGGTACTGTCTGCAGACGAAAGCAGTGAATTGATTCTTAGGACAAAGATTTTTGTCATGCTCATGCAACTCCTTTCTTGCAAAACAATAATTTTGAGTTTTTGTAAGAGGCAAATTATTCCCCCTTTTTATAAACAAAAAACTCTTTTTATATTATACAGCAAAATTCGCTTACGCACAACCCTATTTTACCTTTTATTTTGTGTCATATCTATTTTAAATCTACAATTCTAGCTTTTATTATTGTTTCTATAACTACTACACATAGATTCATCTGATTGTTTAGTATTGCATCCAACTATTGGTGTTACTATTATTTGCTCTAATTTGCACTCCTGACAACCCTCGTCATTATATTTACAGCTTGTTACTGTACAATTTATTTTTTGATTTTTTTGCATAGAAAAAATAACCTCCTTTATTATTAATTAATAATAGTATGGTTATTTTTCTTATTTTTTATTCTATATTTAATTTTATCTAAATACATAATTTTAAAATAATTTTTTATTTATTTTAAAATTTATTATTAATATTACAATTTATTATTACAATTATTGCACTCGTCACCATCTATGCAATTATTATCAGGTTGTTTAAAACTTAAATACCAATTTATTCCATTTCTATTTTTTTCAATTTCACTATTTCTTTCAATTAACTCATTAAATGTACTTGGTGGTGGAATAATAACTGGCTGATTTGGAATCCAATTAGCCGGAGTAGATGCATTTGTGCAATCAGACATTTGCAATGCTTGAACAATTCTTACAATTTCTGGTATAAATCTTCCTATATTAAGTGGATATATTAAAATTGTTCTTATTATTCCTTTGTCATCTATTACATATACGTTTCTTACTGTTTCTGTATTGCTTACATCATTTGAAATCATGCCATATTTTCTAGCTATTTCCCCATTTCTATCTGCAATTATAGGAAATGGAATTCTTATTCCCGTCCTACAATATATATCATAAACCCATGCCAAATGAGAACTATTACTATCTACACTTAATCCAATTAAACAAGTATTAATGTTTTCAAAATATGTGTTTGCTCTTGCAAATGATATCATCTCTGTTGTACATACGGGGGTGAAATCCCCTGGATGAGAGAATAAAACTATCCATTTTCCTTTATAATCATTTAACGATATATTGCCCATTGTAGTTATTGCGTCAAACTCCGGTGCTCTTTGCCCTATTCTAACATTACCGTTCATCATTATTTCATAATCCATAAAATATAACTCCTTTCGAGCTTTAAAGCTCAAGAAAAACTTCTTTTTACTTGTATATTCTATGAATTTAAAGTAGTTAATGTTACATGCCAATTAGAAAAGTTTTATCTTCATCTCTAGACAATCTACAATATCTGTGCAACTTTTGTTATTTCACTTTCATTCATAATAAAACCTTAGTTTGAAATATAATTTCAAATTTTCCCTTTCTAGCCTGATATTGCTTATCGTCTATGTTAGCATACATTACTTGATAATTCCACATGTTTTGTAACAATTTTATTAAGAACTTCGGGATAGTTCTCTTTGCCAGTTACAAATATACCTACCTTGTACTTTTGTTCTTTATATTTCTTAATTAGTTCTTTTGTTTCCTGTTTTTCTAATTCGTTCTCTGCCAAGTAAATTTGCACATAATTATAGCTTAGCACTTCTGAAATTTTACATTGCATTATTCTTAGACTCCTTCATAACATTTCTAATAAATGTTATTCATAATAGAGCTTGTCTTAGACATCTCTATTTATATAAGTCCAAGATGTTATGAAATTTTCTCATTTTTAAGAAAAATTTAGAAATTTTTTCTTGAATAGGAGAAATCGAAGATTTTTGCTATTCAACAATGTTAAGTTCCCTTGAGCCGTGCATATTCGCGAATCGCTACAAAAGGCGAAGCGATTTTTCTTACAAATAAAAAGATATTAGTAATGTACTGAACCCAAAAAGTTGGACAGTATAAATTAGGCTACTAACTTGGAATGTTCTCTGTATTGAACAGGGGACATTCCTTTTAGTTTGCTCTTAATTCTTCTGTTATTATAATATTCTATATATTCAATTATATCTTTTTCCAATTCTTCTATATTTTTGTACTCTTTTTCTTTTATATAATAAAGTTCTGATTTTAATATCCCAAAAAAATTAGATAGCATTCAAATAATAATAATATTATTATTTGATTTAGGTGTTATTAAAAATTAAAGTCTAAATATGCATATTTTTTAGTTCTAAACTGTAGATAATTGTCTATTTTTTCTTTAGCAAAATTTGAAATATCATTTATTCTCTTAAAGGAATCAGAATCTTCTACCAATGGTACTATATACCTTCTCTTAGCAGTTATACTAACACAATATTTATCATAAACT
>CALXVB010000032.1 GCA_944391855.1 uncultured Clostridia bacterium
CCAGCATTTGTAGCTACTGCAACATCTGCTAAAGTTGTGTCTTCTGTTTCACCACTTCTATGTGATACAACTGCTGTATATCCTGCTTTATGAGCAAGTTCTATAGCATCTAATGTTTCTGTTAATGTTCCTATTTGGTTTAATTTTATTAATATACTATTTGCTACTCCCATGTCAATACCTTTTTGTAGTCTCTTTATATTTGTAACAAATAAGTCATCTCCTACAAGTTGTACTTTATCTCCTATTTTTTCTGTTAATACCTTCCAAGATTCCCAATCTTCTTCTGCTAAACCATCTTCTATTGAGATTATTGGATAGTTGTTTGCTAGGTCTACTATAAAGTCTACCATTTGTTCTTTTGTTTTGAATTCTCCTGTTTTCCAGAATAAATATCCGTCTTTTCCTACTTTTTTTGCTTCATCAAACATTTCTGTTGATGCTGCATCTAATGCTAAACATACATCTTTTCCTGGTACATATCCTGCTTTTTCTATAGCCATCATTATTAAGTCTAAAGCTTCTTTTTCACTTGATACGTTTGGTGCAAATCCACCTTCATCTCCTACTGCTGTTGATAGTCCTTTTTCTTTTAATACTTTCTTTAAGCTATGGTATACTTCTACGCCCATTCTCATGCATTCTTTAAATGTTTTTGCACCTACTGGCATTATCATGAATTCTTGTACTGTTAATCCACTGTCTGCATGTTTACCACCATTCATTATGTTCATCATTGGAACTGGTAATTCTTTTGCATTTACTCCACCAATATAATTGTATAGACTCATTCCAAGTGAGCTAGCTGCTGCTCTTGCTACTGCTAATGATACACCAAGCGTTGCGTTTGCACCTAGTTTTGCTTTGTTTTCTGTTCCGTCTATTTCTATTAGCATTTTATCTATTTTTACTTGGTTATATACGTTTTCTCCTTCTAGTTTATTAGCAATTATTTTGTTTACATTATCAACTGCTTTTTGTACACCTTTTCCTAAATATCTATCTTTATCTCCATCACGTAGTTCTACAGCTTCAAAACTTCCTGTAGATGCACCAGATGGTACCATTGCTACACCTGAGAATCCTCCTTCTGTTACAACTTCTACTTGAACTGTTGGATTTCCTCTTGAATCCAATACTTCTAAAGCTTTTACGCTTTCAATTCCTAAATAATCTTTCATTTTGTTTACTTCCTTTCTTTTTTTATTGTTAAATTTTTATAAATGTTTTAAAATTTGACTCTTTACACTATTACGCTGTTCTTCTATTTGCTCTATATATGTTTTTGGTTTGCTTTTTTCTTTTTCTTCTTCTTCTTTATTTTTAATTAAATTTCTTACTCTTCTTTTTTCTTTTATTGTATATGTATAGTGTTGTTCTTCAAATTTGTTTTTTGCTTCTTTTTCATTTTTCTGCATTTCAGTTTCTGAAACATATTCTTGTTCTTTTCTTTCTCTGTTATAGTCTAGTATTTTTTTTACTGGATTTTTGTATATTGCTTCTGTATATTTTTCTATATCTGGTCTAAAATATATATTTTTATTTATATAATCACGTATAAGTTTTTGTTCTTTACTTGTAAAGGCTTCCTCTGGTAAATCTAAATTATTATATTTCCATATAATATGTCTATCCATATTAGAATATTTAGTATTTCTTAAATTTTCATAGTTATATTCTATTTCAAATTTAAGTCCTTCTATTCTAATAGTAACACTAGTCCATAATCTATGGTTTTGTTTTTTAAATAATTCCCATATTTTTTTTATTTCAAGATAAAGCTTTTCTACAAGTTTTATATATTCTTCTTCATTAAGACTAAATTTATTGGGTATTTCATATACATTTATAGGATTCTTTTTTAATATTCCTCTTGGAAAATAGTAAAAGAATAGTTCTCCTGTTTCTAGCCCTTTCATTTTCTCTTCTACAGAAGCATATAGATATATTCTATCCCATTTTTCTGGGATTAGATAAAATAATTGTTTCTGTAATTCAGAGTATATTCTTTTTATCTCTGAATTTCTTATCATATATTCCTCCAGTTATTAGCATTTATTATATTATAATACTTTCTCCTGTCATTTCTTCTGGTTTTTCTAATCCCATTAAATCTAACATTGTTGGTGCTAAATCTGCAAGTTTTCCTTCTCTTAGTTTAGCATCATCTTTTCCTACTAGTATAAGTGGTACTGGATTAGTTGTATGTGCTGTGTGTGGCTCTCCTGTCTTGTAATCAAGCATTTGTTCACAATTTCCATGATCTGCTGTAATTAACATTACGCCACCATTTGCTCTTATTGCATCTACTACTTTTTGGACACACTCATCTATTGTTTCTACTGCTTTAATTGCAGCTTCTAAACTTCCTGTATGTCCAACCATATCTGGGTTAGCATAGTTTAATATTATACAATCATATTTTTTTGAATTGATGGCTTCTAATACCTTATCTGTTACTTCGTATGCACTCATCTCTGGTTTCAAATCATAAGTTTCAACCTTTGGTGAGGGAACTAGTATTCTATCTTCTCCTGGATATTGTTTCTCTTCTCCACCATTAAAGAAAAATGTTACATGTGCATATTTTTCTGTTTCTGCAATTCTAAGTTGTGTTAATCCTTTTTTACTTATATATTCTCCAAATGTATTTTTTAATGTTTCTGGTTTAAATGCTATTTTTACATTTGGCATTGTTTCATCATATTGAGTAAAACATACATAGTCCAAATTCATTTTTTTAGTTTCAAATTCGTTAAAGTCTTTATCTACTATAGCTCTTGTTAATTCTCTTGCTCTATCTGGTCTAAAGTTAAAGAATATTACAGAGTCATTTTCTTCTATTTTAGCTATAGGCTCGTTATTTTGACATATTACTGTTGGCTCAACAAATTCATCAAAAACTTCTTTTTGATATGAACCTTCTATTGCAACTATTGGAGATGTAACTTTTACTCCTTCTCCATTAACTATTGCATTATATGCTTTTTCTACTCTGTTCCACCTTTTATCTCTGTCCATGCTATAGAATCTTCCGGAGATAGTTGCAATTTTTCCTACACCTTTTTCCTTCATTTTTTCTTCAAGATTCATTATATATCCTTCTCCTGAAGTAGGTGGTGTATCTCTACCATCCATAAAGCAGTGTACATATACATTTTCAAAGTCTTTTCTTTTTGCAAGTTCTAGTATCGCATAAAGATGACGATTATGACTATGTACTCCACCATCTGATAATAGCCCTAAAATATGTAATTTAGAATTATGTTTTTTACAATTTTCTATTGCTTCTACTAATTCTGGATTGCTGAAGAAATCTCCATCTTCTATTGATTTTGTGATTCTAGTTAATTCTTGATATACAATTCTTCCAGCACCTATATTAGTATGTCCTACTTCTGAATTTCCCATTTGTCCATCCGGTAAACCAACATTTAATCCGCTAGTATACATTTTTGTTGTTGGACATGTTTTCATTAGTTTATCTATATTAGGTGTGTTGGCTAGCGCTACTGCATTTGCTTCTTTATTGTCATTTATTCCAAATCCATCTAATATCATTAGCATTGTAACTTTTTTGTCCATATCTCTTAATCCTTTTCCTTTCTTATTACAATTTTCTGGCTTAAGTGCTTATATTGCCTAAATATTTTTATATTACTTATTGTAATTAACAATTTTAGCAAATTCATCTGATTTTAAACTTGCACCACCTACTAGTCCTCCATCTATATCAGACATAGTAAATAGTTCTTTTGCATTTGAAGATTTTACACTTCCACCATATTGTATTATAACTCTTTCTGCTACCATTTGTCCATATATATTTGATATTTTATTTCTTATTGATTTTATAGCATTATTTGCATCTTCTGAAGTAGCTGTTTTTCCTGTTCCTATTGCCCATATTGGTTCATACGCAATAATAGTATTTTCTACTTGCTCATTAGTTAACCCTTCTAGTGCTTTTTCAGTTTGAGAAGTTATTATTTCTTCTGCTTTTCCAGCTTCTCTTTCTTCTAATGTTTCACCCACACATACTATAGGTTTTAAGCCATATTTAAAAGCTGACTTTAATTTTTTATTTACAGTTTCATCTGTTTCTACAAAATATTGTCTTCTTTCAGAGTGTCCTATTATTACATATTCTACTCCTATAGCTTTAAGCATTTGTCCAGAAACTTCTCCTGTATACGCACCACTCTCTTCCCAGTGCATATTCTGTGCACCTATTTTTATGTTTGTATTTTGTGCTGTAAGTAAGCTATAGAATAAATCTGTATATGGGACACAAAGTATTACTTCATTTTCTGTGTCTTTTACAAGTGGTGCTAGTTCATCTATAAATCTAATAGCTGCATCTGGAAGCATATTCATTTTCCAGTTTCCTGCAATTACTTTTTTTCTCATATTACACTCTCCTAACTAAAATGTGGACAAAAGGGACTACTTCTTTTTGTCCACGTGTTTATTTAGAATAATTTCTACTAATTTATTTAAAAGAATATGGGTGGACAAAGGGAAGTAGTCCCTTTTGTCCACATTTTTCTATTTTTCTATTGATTCGTCTTTTTCTACTGTTTTTGTTTTACATGCTTTAGGTTCTTTTTTTTCCTTTTCATCTTTATCTGTTAAGCATGCAATTCCTGGTAATTCCTTACCTTCTAGTAGTTCAAGTGAAGCACCTCCACCTGTTGAAATATGTGAGAAGTTGTCTTCTAAATGTAACTTTTTGATTGCTGCTACAGAGTCTCCTCCACCTACTATAGATACAGATTTTGTAGCTGCTATAGCTTCTGCTACTCTTTCTGTTCCTATACTAAATTTTTCTACTTCACAGATTCCAAGTGGTCCATTCCAAAGAATTGTCTTTTTATCTTGTAATTCGTTTGCAAATGTTCTTGATGTTTTTGGTCCTATATCGCAACCTTGCCATCCTTCTGGTATTGAATCTGAAGATACAACTTTGTCTGGTGCTGTTTCTAAAAAGCTTATAAATGCTTTTTGTTTTGCTTTTTTATCTAGTTCCCCCTCTGGTTCTGGCTGTTTTGGTGCCACTACAGTATCTTCAGGAAGTACTACTTTTACTCCAGCTTTTGCTGCTTTTTTCATTATAGCTTGTGCTTCTCCTATTTTGTCTTCTTCGCATAAAGAGTCCCCTATTTCGTATCCTTTTGCCTTTAAGAAAGTATATGCCATACCTCCACCTATTAGTATTTCATCTACTTTATCAAGTAAATTTTCTATAACACCTATTTTGTCAGATACTTTTGCGCCACCAAGTATTGCTACAAAAGGCTTTCCTGGGTCTTCTAATGTTCCATTTAAAAAGCTAACTTCTTTCTCCATTAATAATCCTTCTACTGCTTCATCTACATGATGAGCAACACCTTCTGTAGAACTATGTGCTCTATGTGCTGCACCAAATGCATCATTTACATATATTCCATCTGAAAGGCTAGCAAATTCCATTGATAGTGTATCATCATTTTGCTCTTCTCTTGAATCAAATCTAACATTTTCAAGTAGTGCAACTTCTCCATTGTTTAAACTACTTGTAACATTTTTTGCACTCTCTCCTGTTACGTCACTTGCAAATTTAACGTCTGTATCTAATAAATCTGTTAATTCTGCTGCAACTGGTTTTAAAGAGTATTCTTCTTTAACTTCTCCTCTTGGTCTTCCTAAATGTGAGCATAGTATAACTTTTGCACCTCTGTCTCTTAAATATTCTATTGTTGGAAGTGCTGCTGTTATTCTTGTGTTATCTGTTATTTTTCCATCTTTTAAAGGTACATTAAAATCGCATCTTACTAATACTTTTTTACCTTTTACGTCAACGTCTCTTACTGTTTTCTTATTCATAATTACGCCCCTTTCTAATTTAAGCTTTTTTTACACTTTTTATGTCTTGTAATTCAAATCTATATTTTTGCTTTACTTCTGGATATTTATTATGGTCCACCTCTGACATAAACATGTCATAAGGTCTAATGTATTTTTACATTATAACTACTACTATTAAAAAGTTTAATAGTAGTAGTAATTAATTTTATTATTTATTTGATATATACATTGCTAAGTCAACTAATTTGTTTGAATATCCCCATTCGTTGTCATACCATGCAACTAATTTAACAAATGTATCTGTTAAAGCTATACCTGCTGATGCGTCAAATATTGAAGTATGTGGGTCATGAATGAAGTCTGAAGATACAACTGCTTCATCTGTATATTCCATTATACCTTTCATCTCATTTTCACAAGCTTTTTTTACTGCATTACAAATTTCTTCATATGTTGCAGGTTTTGCTAAATTAACTGTTAAGTCAACTACTGAAACGTCAACTGTTGGTACTCTGAATGACATACCTGTTAATTTTCCATTTAATTCTGGAATAACTTTTCCAACTGCTTTTGCAGCACCTGTAGATGATGGTATAATGTTTGCTGATGCAGCTCTACCACCTCTCCAGTCTTTTTTAGATGCACCATCAACTGTTTTTTGTGTTGCAGTTGTTGAGTGAACTGTTGTCATTAATCCATCTTTAATTCCAAAGTTATCATTTATAACTTTTGCAAGTGGTGCTAAACAGTTTGTTGTACATGATGCATTTGAGATTATGTTCATATCAGGTGTATATTTATCATTATTTACTCCCATAACAAACATTGGTGCATCTTTTGATGGTGCTGATATTATAACTTTTTTAGCACCCGCATCCAAGTGTGCCTGAGCCTTTTCCATTGTTGTAAATACTCCTGAACATTCTAATACATAGTCTACTCCATCTTTTCCCCAAGGGATATTCTTTGGATCCATTTCATTATATACTTTTATCTCTTTTCCATTAACTATTAATTTACCTTCTTCTGAAGCAATAGTTCCATTAAATCTTCCATGAACTGTATCATACTTAACCATATAAGCCATATAATCAGCTGCGATAAATGGGTCATTTATTGCAACAACTTCTACTCCTTCTCTAGAAAGTGCGGCTTGGAAAGCTAGGTTTCCTATTCTTCCAAAACCATTAATACCAATTTTAATTGACATATAAATTCCTCCTATCTTTATGCTATAAAAAGCATACTTTATTTTAGTATTTCCTAAACACAAATATTTTATATCAATTCCGCATATTTTTCAAGTATTTATTCATTTTTTTCACAAGCATAAACAAAAATAGCACAAAAAAACACAATAAGTAATAGCTATTCTACCTATTGTGCTTTTTTATTATAATTCAATATCGTCTGTTATCTCTATTTCTTTAAATAAAAAGTTCTTTACTTTTTCTCCTGTTATATCATAGAATAAGAAGTCGTGAACTTTTTGTCCTGTAATTTCTTGTGTCCAGAAATCATGTACTTCTTGGAATACTTTTTCTTGCTTTGGTGTTAATTCAAGAGCTATATCTTGGCATAGAAAATTTCTTATCTTTGTCCATACACTTACTTCTGTTGGCAAATTACTTGTATTTACACGATTTTCCATAATTTATTTCCTCCTTCGTGGTCTAAATAATAATTATTACCTTATTTATACTACATTTTTTTTAATTAATCAAGTAATTATTTTTATATTTTTGAATTTCAAAACATAAATATGCTATAACTCTTTATTTATATAGTGTTTGCAGGTTTATGACATTTTTGTTACAAACTTGTTACAGAATTGTTACGTGGTAATTGAGTGTTAAACTCTAAATATTAATTATATTTTTTTAGCTTACAGCATATTTAGAATAACATTTTACGTGTTTTTATTCTCTAAAAAATCTTTATTCTAAGAAGTATGCATAAAATAAAAAGTATTTTGTTCTTAAAAATTATTAGATTTGCAAAACACTTTTTATTTTTACTCTTAAATTCTTTATTATTCTTATAGTTTATGTTCTATTTTAGTTATATTTCCATTTGTTTACCCAAAAAACTTGCTGCAGACTGTACAACTTTTTGTTCTACTTCAGACATTTTAGTTGCCTTGTCTTTTGCTAAAAGAATTACTGTACCTATTGTATCTCCATCAGATATTATTGGATATACTACTTGTGAGTTAAATTTTCTTTCTTTTGTATCATTTTTAGTAATTGGTACTGACATATCGTTATTTTCTTTACTTGTGTACTTTTCCTTGTCCTCCATTATCTTTTCTAACTCTTCACTTATACCTTGCTCTAAAAATTCTTTTTTTGGTCCACCAGATACAGCTATAACTGTATCTCTATCTGTAATACATGCAATGTGTCCAGTTGTTTTAGCAAGTGTTTCTGCATACTCTGTCGCAAATTCTGAAAGTTCACCTATAGGAGAATATTTTTTTAATATTACTTCTCCTTCTTTATCAGTAAATATTTCTAATGGATCTCCTTCTTTTATTCTTAAAGTTTTACGTATTTCTTTTGGTATAACAACTCTACCTAAATCATCTATTCTTCTTACAACACCTGTTGCTTTCATAATTTTCCTCCTTTTAATTTTTCTGTCTATTCTTATTATTACAAAAGAGGAAAAATTTATTCAAGTTTTTTTGAATCGTGGACAAGGGGGACACTCCTTTTTGTCCACATTCACTATATTATAATAAATAGTAAATCATATAAGAATTTAAAGTGTGGACAAAAAGGAGTGTCCCCCTTGTCCACGATTCATTACTCAGTAATTTCCACTTGTTCTGTTTTGTATTCATTTATTACATTTCCCAGTTCATCTGCAAAGTCTTGAAGTATAACTAATTTTATAGTTGGTTCTTTTCCATCTATATAGTCATCCATAACTTGTTTTAATTTTTTAAGGTTTGGTAATTCATCTTGTAAATATTCTCCATATCTTTTTGCTCTATCTAAAAGCTTTTCTTTTATTGTCACTATATCTTCGTTGCTTGCACATGATATTCTTTGGAACATTTGGAATACGTCGTAATATCTAAATATTGGAACTTGCATGCATTCTTTATCGAATTTATCGTAAAATTGCTCCATTTTCATTGGTATAAATTTGAATATCTCTTCTGCTCTTTCTCTGTACATTTTTTCTTTTAATTTTTCGTTTATACTATTAAAATATTGAAGTATCTCTTCCATATCTTCTGATTTATCTTCTTCTATTGCTAAACTTGCTAGTTCTTCTTCAACATTTGGACAATAACTTGAATTTAGTGAGCAAATATTCATTCCATTTAAGAATACACTTTTTATTGTTTTCATATCATAATCTATAAGTCCTTTTCTTACAAAGTGTGCAAAGTATGCAAATAGTTTTACTACATTTATTAATTCTATTCTTCCATTTTTTACGTCGTCTATAACTTCTGAAATTACGCCACCAAATTGGTCATCTGATATTTTCCAATATTCTTCTGTAAGTAGTCTTTTATATCCTGGTAATTTATCTGTATCTACAGTATTTATTATTGCTTCCATATCTCTTTTAAATACTTTCATATCAAATATACGTGTACGTACATAGAGTTCTATAAATTTAAAAAATCTATATTCGGCTTTGAAGTTATAGTAGTAGTTATTATCAAATTCTTTTATATAGAATTGTCTGTTGTCCATAAATACTCTTGATGATACAAGTATTGCTTTGTATTCTTCGTTATCATTAATATTTACAAATTTATCTTTTGTAATTTTTCCTGCTTTAATTTCAAAAGATATTGCTATTGTAAATATTAGCATTGTTTGCAAAACTCTATGATTTGTATTTGGATATGATTTATTTACCATATCAAAAATTTTCTTAAAATTGGTTAATGAGTGTTTTAAGATTCTTAAGTTTCTAGTTCCACTTTTATTGAATGTAGATATTATTAAATTTGTATTTTCTCTTAAGAATCTAATTAAATCTGGACAGTTTTCATATCTCATTAAAAGTCCATTTATTATATACGTAAATTCTGGTGCATATTCAAATGTCTCACCAATCAACTTTTCTTTAATTCTTTCATAATCATTTGCTTTATCAAAAACATATTCAATAGTATCACGAATTCTTTCAACCATTGGTTTATCTGTTTTTATATTAAGCTTATTTTCTTTATCTAAAAGATATGTTGCTATAAATGTTTTCATTTCTAGGTTACTATTTTTTAATTTTGTAGACAATTCCTTTTCATTACATATAATTATTGTTTTTATATGGTCATGTTCAACAAAGTTGTTTATATATCCTAAAATATCAATAACGTCTACATTTGCTCTCTCTAAATCATCAAAACAAAGTACTTTATCTTCTGTAGAGAAGAATTGTCCATAATCTATTCTATCTCCATTTTGTGTAACGCCAAAGAAGTTTGCCATATCTAAGCCTGTTTTAGCATACTCAGGTATATTTTTTACTCCACTTGCATCCATAAATTTCTTTAAGTTCTTATCCATAAGTTGAGTTGTTTCTATAAATATTTTTTTGCTTATTTCTTCTAAGTTAGATATACCATATAAAGACATATATATTGCTGTGTATCTTTTTCCATTAAGTTGCATTGATTCAATTTTTGGTTTTATTTTGTGATTCCAAAAATATGTCTTTCCGCTTCCCCATTCACCATTAAGCATTATTGCATAATCTGTATAATCTGATCTTATATAGTCTAAAATACTTTCAACTAAATCTTCCATTTGTTTCTCCTTTCTCATTTGTCAAACTAACTCGTGGACAAAAGAGACTACTTCTTTTTGTCCACATGCTAATCTTTTGCTAATGTTATTATTCCAATTTGTTTTATATTCGCCTTTGATATTTCTTCTATGCAGGCTTCTATAGTAGCACCTGTTGTATATATATCGTCAAAAATTAAAATTTTTTTATTATCTATTTTTTCTTTATTTATTAGTTTGTAT
This sequence comes from uncultured Clostridia bacterium, assembly GCA_944391855.1. Taxonomy (GTDB): domain Bacteria; phylum Bacillota; class Clostridia; order TANB77; family CAG-508; genus CALXVA01. The sequence continues at coordinate 10,848 of CALXVB010000032.1, forward strand.
ACATTTTTTACATTGTTTTTTCTTTCTTCTTTATTTAAAGTACTCTGCATTTTATTATCTTTTGTTTTTAAAAGCACATGTTTTTCCATTTTTATTTCTGCTAGTCTTGCTAGTTCTTTAGCAATTATTTCACTCTGATTATATCCTCTTTTTGCCTTCTTTTTATTATGCATTGGAACTGGGATTATTATATCATAACTTTGTACAAAATCAAAAGCTTTTTTGTTTTTTACAATAAATTCACAAAATGTTTTATATAAATATGATTTGTTATTAAATTTATACCCAATAATTAATTTTCTTACTAATTCTTTATATTCAAATATATGTAACTTTTCTACCTCTTTATTTTTATATGTTATATTTTCACCTGGTTTTTCTAAATATATGGCATATTTAGCTAATTCTTTCCCACATTTTTTACACAAATATCCTTCTCCTAATTTATTGCAAACTCCGCAACTAGGTAAAAAAATATATTCGAGAGCTTTTTCTAAAAGATTCATTCTAACCTCCTTTTATTTTTCCCCCGAATATTTAATTTATTTACAATTTCATATTAATCATCTTATATGCTAGTCCAGTATTACGCTTTTTGTTATCATTGTTATTTATCATAAAGTCTATTATGTTTTTATTTCCTATTACTATTAATAATTTCTTTGCTCTTGTCATACCTGTGTATAATAAATTTCTTGTAAGTAGCATTGGTGCTGTTTGTGAAATTGGCATAATTACTACGTCAAACTCACTTCCGCTGTGCTTTATGTACTGTTATGGCATAAGCATGTTCTATTTGCTCTAGTTCATTATATTGATACCATACCTCTTTATCATCATCAAATTTAATTTTAACTTGTTTATTAAAATCATCTATAATTTCTATTGTACCAAATTCACCGTTGAAGACTCCGCTTCCACTCTCATAAAACGGCTCTTTCCTTTCCCAATATATATCATAGTTATTTTTTATTTGCATTATCCTGTCGCCTTCTCTAAAAAAGCTATCTCCAAATTTTTTCTCTTTTTTAAAATCTGATGATGGGTTTACAGTATTTTGTAATAATTTATTTAATTCTTTAGTTCCTAAATCTCCTTTTTTAGTAGGAGTTATTATTTGGATATTCTTTAAAAAGTCATAGTTACCATAACTTTTTAATCTCTCTCCACTTAAAGATAGAATATTATATAATATTTTCTCTTTACTTCGCTCATCAATATAAAAGAAATCATCTAGAAAATCGGTACTTTCTTGTTCATTTTTGTTAGCTTTTAATTTTTCTATCTCTTCTTTTGTTATAAATCCTTCTCCCTCATTTACTCTATGTGCATTTACTATTATTTTACTTTTAGCTGCCTGTCTAAAAATTTTATTTAATCGTATTGTGGTTATTTTCTCTGACTCGATAATATCCTTTAATACATTTCCAGGCCCTACTGATGGTAATTGATCTATATCCCCTACTAAAACTAGCTTTGTCCCTTTATATAATGCTTTACATAGATAATTCATTAAAAATATATCCACCATTGACATTTCGTCTACAATTACTATATCTCCATCAATTGGTGCTACAGAAAAGTCTGGATTTATACCTTGATTTTCATCTGAAATTTTTCCTATTTCTAATAATCTATGTAATGTACTTGCTTCATTTCCTGTTGCCTCTGTCATTTTTTTAGCAGCTCTCCCTGTAGGTGCACAAAGTACTGGTTTCATTTCATTATGTTTAAATATATCTATTATTGTTTTTATTATAGTAGTTTTACCAGTACCAGGTCCCCCGGTTATAATACAAACATTGTTGTTATTTATAGCTCTTATCGCTTCTAATTGCTTTTCAGATAATTCTATGCTAGATTTTTCTTCAAATAGTTTTAGTTCTTTTTCAAATCTATCTATTTTCTTTATATTTGTATATTTATCTAATTCTATTAAACGTCTTGCAACATTTTCCTCAGCTTTATAATACTGATATAAATATACCCATTCTTCTCCATCTCTTTCTTCTATTACTAAATCTTCTTTTGCCTTCACAGTTATAATAGAGTCTTCTATATCATTTTCATTAACGCCTAATAATTTTTTCACAAATTCAACTAATCCTTCATACTTTGTACAGCAGTGTCCATTATATGTCATAAGTATCAAAGCATGTTTAATTCCACTTCTTATTCTTTTCTCATTGTTATATTCAAATCCTAAATCCAATGCCATTTTATCAATTTGTTCAAAGTTAACCTTATTTACTAAATCAACTAATATATATGGATTATTTTCTATTTCGTCAATTGCATTTACCCCAAGTTCTTTGTATATTTTTTCTGCATTTTGTGGACCTATTCCAAATTTATCTAAAAATCCTACTAATTGCCATACTTCCCAGTTCTCTATGAAAGTATTTGCTATTTCCATTGCTTTTTCTTTTGTTATTCCTCTAACTTGTGCCAATTTTGATGGTTCAAATTTGAATACATTTATTGTATCTTCGCCAAATGTATCTACAATATTTTTTGCAGTAGCAGGTCCGATTCCTTTTATTCCACAATTTGCAAGATAATTTTCTAATGCTTTTGTTGTTTGTGGCATCATTTTTTCGAAAGTATCCACTTTAAATTGTGTACCATACTCTGGGTGTTCTACAAATTTTCCCACAACTTTAAGGGTATCACCAATATTTACAAAAGGTAGATACCCTACTATTGTAGTTTCAGACTCTATACTCTTAAATATATCGTCTAGCATTTCTTCCATAGAATTATCATATTCTAATTCTATTTGCCTATTCTCGTCTTTGCTAGATTTACTTTTTTTACTTTTTATTCTGTTCTGTTTTATGCTATCTTTATCTAATTTAAAAACAGCAATGCAATAACTATTTATCTCATTTTTGTATATAACTTCAACAACTTCTCCTTGTAATTCCAAATGTAAAACCTCTTTTTGATAATTTATATTTTGCATTATATCATATAGAAAGGTTATTTACAATAATTGTTTTAGCTATATTCTTTAACTTGCTTCTTTAATACTGTCTATTACTTCTTTACATTCTTTCCAATTGACCACCTTTATTTCAGAATAGTCTTTGCTTAATTTATTTAATATTTTCATTGTATCATCAGCTGAATCTAAATCTGTTACAATTACGTCTTTTACACAATCTTCTTTTCCATACATTATTCTAAAAAGCATTGTACGTAAAAAACCTTCTATCTTATTTTCTTGATTTTTTGCGGCTATAATTACATATATGCCATCTGATTTTAAATTTGTATATGTACAAATATATATAATATTTTTAATTATTTCAAAAAGACCATAAAGAGCAAGAGTCCATAAAATTCCATTTAATATAAAATCAAGCATTATTATACCTCCACTATTATCTGATTATCTGCTATAAAATATATAAGTTTTATATATTTTATGTTGTATATTTATTTTAGTGATTGTGTATATAACGCTTTATTTTTATAGTTTTAAATAATTTATTATACCTGTCCCCCAAGATGACAAGAGTGGCAGCTTGGTGCCTGGCACCAAAGTGACAGGCACCAAACGGACAAAAAAATACTACCTTATTTGGTAGCATTTTTTCATTCATCTTATACTAATTGTAATATAACTACTTCTGCTGCGTCTCCTCTTCTTTGTCCAAGTTTAAGAATACGTGTATATCCTCCAACTCTTCCTTCGTATTTAGGTGCTATTTCATTAAATAGCTTTGCAGTTAAGTCTATATTTTTTCCATTTTCATCTTTTACTTTATTTAATGTTTTCATCATTTTCCTTCTTGCATTTAGTCTTGATGGCATATCTTTTTGTCTTTTTTCAGTAGTTTCTTCTCTAACTACTTTTAGATATTCTTTACCATTTTTGCTTTTTACAAGTTCAGTTACTTTATTTCCCTTAGCGTCTAATTTTGCTTTTGAAACTTTTACTTCAACTGTTTCAAAATTATCTTTTTCTTTCATTGCTAGAGAAATTAAGCTATCAGCTATTGCTTTTACTTCTTTTGCTCTAGCTTCTGTTGTTTCTATTTTTCCATGTAGAATTAAATCAGTAGTTAAAGTTTTTAGCATAGCTAATCTAATATCTGTTGTTCTACCTAATTTTCTATTAGTTGCCACGGTTTTTTCCCTCCTCTTTATGATACTTTCTCATTATTCTTATTTATTTAGAAAATCTTTTTTTATTCATCATCTTTTCTGAAATCTAATCCTAATGCATGTAGCTTATTAGTTACTTCATCTAATGATTTCTTACCTAGGTTTCTTACTTTCATCATATCTGCTTCTGATTTATTTGTTAAATCTTCTACTGTAGATATTCCAGCTCTTTTTAAACAATTAAATGATCTTACAGATAATTCAAGATCTTCTATTGACATTTCTAATACTCTTTCTTTCTTGTTTTCTTCTTTTTCAA
>CALXVB010000033.1 GCA_944391855.1 uncultured Clostridia bacterium
TACATACCCTATTGACGAAAAAGTACAGGATAATAATATAAATAAAATAATAGAGGATTTATTTATTTTAATTATAAATAATAGCGACAAAATTTCAAAAGAATTTTACTCAATTTTAGTTCGTTTAGAATTTATATATACTACAGATATTTTATCTATTATGCAAGCAGATAAAATACAAATGCTAAAGAAAATCATATACACATTATATTGTCTGTATAATAGTGGATTTAAAAACTTGCTTTTGAAAGTTGAAAGACAAGAACTTATAAACTTGTATATTATTTCTAAAGAACAAAGTATTGGTAACTTTTATAATTACTATAAAAGAACAATAATAAAAGAATATTCTAAAACTAATACAAGGAGGCAGTAATTAATGCTAGAAGATTATATGAACAATTTTGAAAATATAGTAACAGAGTTTCTTTTTATCGCTTTTATCATAGTATTAGTTATTGTACTAATAATTTCTTTATTGTTACTAATATTAGGATATATCATTAAATCACAGACAATAAAATCAAAATTTTTAAAAAGTGTACCAGTTCTCTTAATTGGTATTATTTTTTTACTTTGCATACCGGTAGTTTTAAATTATTTTAAAGAACTAATGTAAAAAATAGTGTGTCCTATACAAAAAAGCTCTATCAATCTGTATAGGAGATGATAATTTGTGAAATTAACTACAAAGAAAAAGTTAGTTGTAGTAAGAATATTCACAATACTAGCAATAATTTTAATACTTTTAACAAATGTAAGTACAGTATTTGCAACAGAAGGGGCAACAACAGGAATAGCTATCTTGATAATTGATTTTGTTTTTCATAATATAAGTTGTCGAAAAGATTAGTTTTAGAAAAAACTAATCTTTTTTTTAAAATGTATTGACAAACAATATACCTAGATATACAATGTAAGTATGCATAGTAAATCTAGGTAAGGAGGAAGAAATGAAAGTTAACAAAGAATTATTAAAAGGGAGTACAAGTATGCTCATATTAAGTATATTAGAAGAAAAAAATATGTATGGCTATCAAATGATTAAAGAATTAGAAAAAAAATCTAATAATATATTTGAATTAAAAGAAGGAACATTATATCCAATTTTACATTTGTTAGAAGAACAGAATTATATTTCATCATATTGGGATGAAAGCACAAGCAAAAAAAGAAAGTATTATTCTATTACTAAAGAAGGTAGAAAAATCTTAAAATCAAAAAAAGAAGAATGGAAAATCTATACTACAGGTGTAAATCAAGTAATAGGAGGTGCTTTATTTGAATATTAATACTTTTTTAGATTTATTATGTAATGAAATAAAATATAAGCCGATAAGAAATGATATAGCAGAAGAATTAAAAAATCATATAAATGAGATTAAACAAGAATACATCGATAAAGGATTAGAAAGTAATAAGGCAGAAGATAAAGCAGTTGAACAAATGGGAAATCCAAAGGAGATTGGACTTAAACTTAATAAGATTCACAAGCCAAAACTAGATTGGAAATTATTAATCATTATGATAATTGTTTTAGGATTTAGCCTGTTAGTTACATTCACAAGATCGTCTAATATATCACAAAATAATGAAATCAATGTAATGATTAAATATATAGCTTTTATGGTTATAGGAATAATATTAAGTGTGATATGTTATTTTGTAGATTATAGGAATTTGTTAAAACATTCTAAGAAACTTTTTATAATTGCATCTTTAAGTATAATAGTTTCAATAACTTTTGGAACGAATTTGAGAGGAGTTTCACATTTTAGAATAGGAACATATATGTTTTCACCTAGTGTCATTGCTATGCCATTGTATATTCTTTCATTTGTAGGCTTTTTAGAAAATATTAACAAGGAAAGTAGAGAAAAAGTTAATATAAATATCATTAAAATAATAATAAGTAGCATTTTTTCTTTATATTTGTTGAGTTTAATACCATCTCTAGTAACAGCATTTATAGTATGTTTAACATATTTAATACTTGCGACAAGAAAATTATTACAAATAAATAAAAATATAAAAAGAAACATAGGTCTGCTATGGGGAGTACCAGTAGTATTAATTTTTATTAGTGTTATTATAATGGTAAATTCTCCTTTAGGTCTGTTTAGGCTTAATAGAATAACAGCATCATTTAATCCTGAAAGTGATCCAAATGGTGCAGGTTGGATAGGAACAAATCAAAACTTAATAATTAATTCCGCTCAATTGATAGGAGAATCAGAAAATATGGGTAATGCTCTAAACATATTTGATGAAGGAACAAATTATGCTTTAATATCAATGTTAGCTCACTATGGCTGGATTACAAGTGGATTAATGATACTAATAGTTGCATTATTAAGTATAAAACTAATTATAAATGCAATAAAAGTTAAAGACATATATGGCAAAAATATTATTATAGGAATTGCAACTATGTTTATTTTGCAAAGTATATGTAATATATTAATGAATTTAAATTTAGGAATACAAGCTAACTTTAATATACCATTTATTTCGTATGGTGGTGCAAATTTAATTGCTAATATGGTATGTATATCGTTAGTCTTCTCTGTGTATAGAAGTAAGAATATAATTTTAAAAAAAATGAAATGAAAATTTATATAAGTTAGTGATAATTTATAATTTCTATTTAAAGTGCGTTCATAAATTGAATAAATAACATAAGCATTTACCTAAAAATAGGTAGATGTTTTTTTGGGTGGCGAAAAATTGGAAAATTTAGATATAAAAGAAATAATAAGAAGTAAAGAAGAAAAAAGAATACTTACTTGGTACGATAACTGGAATAGAAGATGAATATTACAAGCTCAAAGATAAATACATACCTTGTGCCATTTTATGGTATAGAGATGTAAAAATTTTAGTACCAATTATACATTTAGTAACAAATAAACAAATCAAATCTATAATAAGAGGTATTCTTGGTGCAGAAATAGATTTTATTATACTAGAATAGATGCAATGAGTCTTCGTTCACAAATAGAACTACCAAAGATAAAGAAAAATGATACATTAAGAGTACGAATTGTTGGAATTGGTATAAAGCATATAGTTGTAGATTTATATGGAAAAGAGATAATAATAAAGCATGAAGAACTAAAACTGCAAGGAACTTTACAAGAGGGGAGATTATCTAAAGGTTTAGCATAAAAAAGATGGACATAGAAAATGGTATAATTGAATTATCTGCAAAAGAATTTGAAGAAAACCCATTTAAAAACATACGAAAATACATATCTGTAGGTGGAGAATATATAGGAATTATAATTGCATTTCCAAAAAATAATTCTGGAATATTAGAACAATTAAATAGTACACAAGTAACAGTTCTTGTAAGAGTACCAGCAAGATCCAATAATTTTCCACACTATATGGATAAAGTGTTGATAAAGATAACAGAAATTAATGAAGATAAGAAATTTATATATGGTTATTTAATGAGAATAATATAGGAGGGATTATATGTTAAATGATGAAAAAGTAAAAATAATAAATTTCATATAAGATTTCGGATGTTTTACATTAAAGCAATTACGAATATTATTCGATATGACAAATAATAATTTTAAGGATATTTTACAAAGTGATTTTGTGAGTAAAAAGGAGAAATTATTGTATATAATAAAGCTACTATTGATATGAAGATGATATATGCTTTAGATGTCTTATGTAGATATAAAAAAAGACTAAAACACTATCATAAAGGGTATGACCCAACATATATTACTTTTCTAACGCAGAACAATATGTTATATGACATAATTGTAACCGATAAAACAGATAAGCTAGGAGTATTAAAATCACTACGCATTGAATCATCTATTATACCGGAAGCTGATAAATTTATACTGTTATTTCAAGATGAAGTATATTTCTAATGTAGTGTGTAAAAATCCTTTTGTTTACTGTGTATATCCAGAATTAAAAATAGTTCAAAAAATAAATAAAAAATAATTATTATATAAAAGCATATAGTTATTATTTTGCTTTTATATATGAAAGGAGAAAATATATGAGTGATAACATTTTGAAATTTTTTAATATTGTAAACTCAATTTTTAGTGCTATCATTATTGGAATATCAGAACTCTTTAGTGGTCAAAGAGTTCTTTTTTTAGGTTATCTGGTTCTTAACGTAGTAGATTTTATAACTGGAATTATTAAAGCAAGGATAACTAAAACAGAAAGTTCATCAAAAGGATTAACAGGAATTGTAAAGAAAGTAGGATATTGGATATTAATATTAATAACTTTTTTGGCCTCTTATATGTTATCAAATTTAGGTTATTTAATTAATATAGATATTGACTTTGTAGTACTTTTTGGATGGTTTACATTAGGATGTTTGATAATAAACGAATTTAGAAGTATATTAGAAAATTTAAGTGAAGTAGGAGTTAATTTGCCGAATTTTTTGATAAAAGGACTAGAAGTTATCCAAAATATTATTGAAAAAAATGCTGAAGAAGTTGAAGTCAAAAAAGATGAACAAAATAAAAAGGAATAGGATGTGAGCTTTGATATGAATGAAAATGATATAAATAATTATATAGATGCAGAACTTAACAAATTTAAATTTAACAAAACTAGCCTAGGATACAAGTATTTAAAGATAGCAATAAAATATGGAATACAAGATGAATTATTAATAGAGAACTTAAACAATAGATTATATAACAAGATAGAAAAAGAACTAATGATAGATAAGAAAAAGATTAAGTGGAACATTGAGAAAAGCATTGAGACTATGTTTATAAATACAGATATAAAATATATTACTCACTATTTTTATATAGAAGAAAAAGAAAGAGTAACACCAAAAATGTTTATAACGACAATAGTTGAGAATTATTTTAAATAAAGAAAATATATTGAAAGTATATATATAATATGGTATCATATACTTGTATGGAAAATAATACCAATATTATTTATAGGAGGATTATATGAAAAAATTAGTAATAGGAATTATTATAATTATAGTTGTTGCACTATTAGGAACTATGATATTCTTTTTAACAAAAAACGATGAAAATATAGAAAATATTAATGATGATTTAAGTAACATAGAAAATAAAATAATCATAGAAAATGCAACTAAAATAATTTGTAAAAATATTTATGAAGAAAATGCAAGTCAAAAAGAAGATTTGTACAATATAATAAATCAAGATAAAATTAATAAAATTATAGAATTATTAGAAAATCAAGAATTAAATAAGTTATATGAGAATACGAGCGAAGAAAATTATATAGAAATAAAAATATATAATAATGAAGAAGAAAAGCAGTTAACAATATATGAAAATAATAGTATAAAACTAAGTGAAACAGAATATCAGGCAAATAGTGAATTATACAAGAACTTAATAAGTATATTGAATCCAACATATTACTTACATAATAGTGATTTAGAATTACCAAGTGAAGAAAAATGTGTAACAATGCAAGAAAAAGCATTAAGTGGACTTTCAGAAAACGAAAGGAAAGAAATAAATACAAAATTAAGAAACGCACATACTACAATGGAATTTTTACTAATTAATGGAACAAAAAACTTAAAGCAATCAAATAGCATATATTGGAATTTATATAATGAAGCAGAAATTATAACAGAGCCAACTGGCGAAGAATTAGAATTTTCAAAAGACAGTTGTTTTAGAACTGTAGCAAATAATATTATAGACATTGCTAATATAATAAAAGATGAAGAAACAAAAGAAATATTTAATAGTATTTATGAAAAATTAAATAAAGCAATGGAAAATAAAGATATAGCAGAATTATTTGAAATACACAAACAAATACATGACTTTGATTATTGGATTATAAATTATCCAGCGTATTTTGATGATGCACCTGCACCTGACTGGGAAGGGATAGAAACATATTTTGGAACTAAAATGTAAAAAAGGAAGAGTAAATCTTCCTTTTTATTTTACCAAGAACCATATAATGCAATATTACTTGGCATTGAACCATTGCCTAAGTCAAAGTCAACGAAGCCATGGTCATAACCATCACCATCAACTTTAACCCAGTTACCAGCAGTACTTTTTACATAGTCAACGGATTTCCAAGATGGATGAGTGTCACCACACCAATTACTATTAGTTGCAACAAGCATTCCACCAGCAACTTGTCCCCAGTATCTACCAGTAGCAGTATAAACATTCATAGTTCTTCTCATAAGATAGGTTTTATATTTCGTTCCATTTATAGTAGCAGTACCGTAAGGATAATCTTTTAAAGTTTTGAAAAATGGACTAGGTGCATTACTCATGTCTAGAAATCCTTCCATTAATTCTAAATTGGGTCCTCTAAACTTTATATATGGGTCTCCTTCTGCATCCATTACAACAAAAGCCTCACGATTTCCAATAGTTCCAATTTTGTCTTTCATACTTGCCTGCTTATAAACATTTAAACTGACACCGAATTTATTAATTGCAAAATAACAACTCATAAAATCACCTCCATTCTTTATTTATAAATATACAATATGAAGAGATAATTTTATAAAAAGTAGAATAAAGTAGAAAATTTTATTCTAGTAATAAGACAGTTACTTCTGGACCAACACAACCATCTATAGTTAAATTGTTATCCTTTTGCAATGATATTGTTGCTTGTTCACATTTAGGACCAAACATACTATCTTCAGCCAATTTGTAACCTTTTAAATTAAATAACTTTTGAATAAAAAGTACATGCTTGTTACATATAATAGGTATATTATAGTTTAGATAGTATTTTAGTGCTACTAATTTACACATAGGTCCAAATATTCCATCTTCTTCTAGATTGCAATTATATGTTTTATTCATTATTTTTTGCCATTCTAAAGTATAGTTAATTTTGACTTCATTATATAAATAATTTAAGTCGACATTTCCAGATATGCCATTTATTTTACCAGTTTTAGAGTATTGCCAAATCATATATGGCTTTTGGTAGGTACATTCAGAATTATATTGAGCAATCCATATTTTAGCATTAAGAAATTGCGAGACATCTAAATAGTTTTCTAACCAGTTTAAGTTGGCATATATTCCTGGAATAAAAGACTTTTCACTTATAGTTTCACAAAAACGATTACACATTTTGCTTAAATATGATTTACCTTCAGATAATATAGTTTTATCTTCCATATCTAAAAAGATTGGAAGTTCAAAATACTTATTATCTAATTTAGAGAAGATCTCTTTGAAATTTAATTCCATATTATCTATTGAGTTACAATAATTATAAATATAAGCACCAATAGGAATATTCAATTCTTTACATTTTTTATAATTTGTTTCGAATTTTGTATCATAATATATTTTTTCATTATCATATATGTTAGCAAATTTTAAAATAGCAAATTTAATATTGTCATTTACTACTTTATTCCAATCTATGTTTGATTGAAACTCAGAGACATCAATTCCTCTCATCATAATCCATCACCAAATTAATTATAAAAAATTTAAGATTTAATTATAAAAAGGTAGAAAAAAATTGAAATCTTTGATTTCTACTTGTTTCTACTTTTTTCAACATTTGTGATGATCTACTTATAAAAAAATTATAATTAAAATAATTCAAATTAATAGTTTGAAAAATATTAAGAAGAGGTGATTTTATGAATGTTAAAGATGCACAAAAATGGTTAAATGACAATTTTGGAAGTTCAGTAGGATGGGTAGAGATAGACGAGGATGGCGTAGCAGGTTATAATACAATGGTAGCCTTTGTAAGGGCTTTGCAAATTTTACTTAGAATAGATGTCGACGGAGGATTTGGAAATGGTACAAAGCAAGCATATAATAATCTTTTCGGAGATGGACTAAGTGAAATAAACAATGCTGATAATAATTTTACAGTAAAAATGGTTATATCATTAGTTAATTTAGCATTGCTTTGTAGAATAGAAGTATCTAATACAGATGATATTTCAGTATTTTCAGAAGCTACGCGACAAGGAATTACTAGCACAATGTCTCAATTAGGAATAGATAATTATACTGGAGGCTTAAGAGCAAGGGAAATAAAAGCTTTGTTTACAAGCGATGCATACTATTTAATAAGTAGTGGTGATGCTACAACTAGAGAGATACAACAAGCAATGAATAAAGAATATAGTGATATGCTAGATAATTATATAGCAACTAATGGATTATATGATAGAAATATGAATGCTGCAATTATAAAAATGATACAATATGAAATAGGAACAGATATAGATGGAGGATGGGGAGAAGGAACAATGAGTAGTCTTCCTGTATTAGGACCTGGTTCGAGTAACACAAATTTAGTTTATATTTTACAATACTTATTATACTTAAATGGATTTGATCCAAATGGATTTGATGGAGAATTTGGAAATGGAGTAACAACAGCATTAAAAAATTTTCAAGAATTAATGCAACTAGATGTTGATGGGTATTGTGGAAGACAAGCTTGGTCAGCATTGGTAGTAAGTTGTGGAGATACAACTAGAAGTGCAAATGCATGTGACACTAGATTTGAAATAACAGCAGAAAGAGCTCAATTATTAAAGAATAATGGATATAATATAGTTGGAAGATATATAAATGGAGGAGATTTTAAAGAATTGCGTGACAATGAATTACAGACTATATTCAATGCAGGGCTAAAAGTATTCTTTATATATCAAGATAATAATAGACAACTCTCAGACTTTGGATATGAGAACGGCTATAATGCTGGAACTGAAGCAATTGAATGTGCCAAAGAACATCATATTCCAGAAAATTCTGTAATATATTTTGCAGTAGATATGGATGTTTATGAAGAAGATATTGATGAATATATAGTTCCATTTTTTAAAGGCATCAATGATGTATTAAGATTTAAATACAGAGTCGGAATATATGGACCAAGAGAAGTGTGTAGTCGAGTATCAGCTAATGGATATAGCATCAGTAGTTTTGTTGCAGATATGTCATCAGGATATAGCTGTAATGTTGGCAAAAAAATACCATCTGATTGGAATTATGATCAATTTAAAGAAATATCTAATTTTGGAGGATTATTAGATATTGATAAGGTAACTTATAGGGGATTAATCCCAGCATGCGATACTGAAGAATCAAATTATGCTTTAGAAGAAAATGAAGAAGTATTACAATTTTTAGAAAGAGTCTATAATTATGCTGATGGATATTCTAAATTAAATGGAGGAATAGGAGGAATTATTAATCCTGTGCAACATAATAATTTACTAGTGCTTCAATATTTAAGACAAGGTCATTATGATGGAATGGCTTGGGCAACAGTAGTTGGAGAGCCTATAGATGGAGTCTGGACAACTTATATAGGATCAAAAAGCGATGTAGATAAGAATAATAAAAAAGTATATCTACACAATGGAAAAAACATTGATTTACCACATTTAGCAGTTGTACTAGAAACTAATATAGTTAGACAAGCAACATCTGGAATACCTAAAATGGTTATAACAGACTTGGCTGGATGGGCAGGAGATTTAGTTTCACTAGCTTCTGAATTAGATGCTAAATACCCTCAAGAAGAACTAAGTGTAGAAGAATTAATGGAAAAAATAGGAGATAGCGAAAATTTTGGATATGATGATTTAATTCAAGATATAGATGCTTTAAATATATTCACAGCATTAAATACTAAGCCAATTTACACAGTATTTAGAGATTATTATAATACTAGCAAGTCAATTACAAGATTTACAAGGTTTATAAATAACTTTAAAGGAAGGACAGGAATGACACAAGAAGAAATAGACACAATTTCAAGTTATGAGTATCTAAAATCTAATGCTTTCTTATATCTATATAGAGCGGGGGATTTAACTGATAAGATATTAGAATTAGGGTTAGACTTCTTCTTTGGTGATTATGATAAAGAAAAATGGTCGGAAAAACTGGCAGAAGCATTTGCTAAACAGATTTTAAATTTGGCATCGCAAGAAAATTAGATATAAATATTTGACAAGGAATATTTTTTATGATACATTCTTATATATGAAAAAGAATAAATTTTTTATAGGATTAATAATATATTGTGGCGTTTATTTTATATTTTCATTTATATTAGATTCATCCATAGAGTATGCTTTTATAAATGACAATGATAGACAAATACTTAAAGAAGAATTTAATCAATTGGAAGAAACTGACATATTATTTGTATATAGAGATCAAGCAAGGTTTAAGCCTATTTTAGTAGTAGTATATAGAGATAATCAGACAGGAGAGAAACATCATAGTAATATATTAATAAAATCAGAAAGGCCAAAGATTGAAAAGCTAGCAGATAAAATAAATGATAATGATATAATAAAATATTTTTGGTATTTTAATTTCATAAATTTAGCAATTTTATTAATTGCATATAATATTATAAAAAGAAAGATTATAAAAACTAAAAAATAGATTATAATAAAAGTAGGAGTAAAATCATCCTACTTTTATTATGTATTATTAAGATTAATTATTTTCATGTTTCTTTTTACTAATACATAGAGGTTTTTCTGAAATACAAATTGCTAAATTTGAATAATCTTCTAGTAGTAATGCATCGACAGACATTTTAATTTTAGTTCTATCGTTTGGTTTATACGGGATATTATTTTTTTGTAACCATTCATATAATTTTTGATAATATTTTTGTAATTCATTTTGACCTTCTGTTTTTATATATTGACCTAACTCTGGATATTTAACAAAATAAGAAGGAGAAAGCCTTTTCCTACCTACTATTTGTGCTAATTCATCTTTTGTAACTAATCTGTCTTGAGCCTTAGCCCATTCAATTAATTGTTCGCCATCTTTTACATAAAATTCGCCCTTTATTTTTGCGTCATTTCTTAGCTCTACACTGTGTTTCTCTAAAATACGTTTTATAGTAGTTGGATATGTATTAAACTCTTTTGCAATAGCATTCATAGATTCTCCATTATTATATGCAGCTACTATTCTAGTTTCTTTATTATCCTGTTCTTTTGTTATCTTACCATCATTTAATTCTCCATTCTAAATTACCATTTGTTTGTAAAGATAATAACATAAAAGCAGACAATCTACAATAATTGTCTACCAAATAAATCAACTATTTTTTAGAGTTTTACGAATATACAATGTACAACTACTAATAAAAGACTTAGTTGTCATTTTTTCTCCATAATACTCATCCAATATATAAAAAATTGAACTATCACTAGTTTGATAAAAAGTTTTTTCAATTATTTTGTCAATATTTGAACGAACGGATCTAGCATTTGAATATTTTTCTTTCTGAGCAACATTTTTCATTAGGATTTCCATTTTTTTGAGTAAAATAGGCCTAGCATAAGCTAAAATAATTGCTGATTTTAACAATGTTCTACCTTTGCCAAATGGTATTCTTAATTTACTTAGTAAATCATCTACAATAGAACTAATCATTTCTGGAATGATATTTTGTCTAGCTGATTCGCGTATGACTTCTATTAATTTAGAATAATCAATAGGCTTAGGGAAAACCCACTTTACTTTTTCTACATTGGTTAAACTGGCTCGATATTTCATATCACCAGACATAACAATTATGTTCTTTTTGGGGGTTGACTCTTTTTCAGTCAATTCGCTAATGATTTGCAAACCGCTTTTTTCTGGCATCTTCAAGTCTAAAAGCATAAAGTCAGGGCGTGTTTCAAAATACTGTTCTTCAATGGCTTTCCAATTATGTGCAATTCCTGTTATTTTAAAGTCTTTTTCCTTTGTTAATACAGTGAATAATGACTCACATATGTTAATATTATCATCTGCGATTAACAATTTAATCAAGATTATACCTCCATTTAATAGCCTTTTAATTTTATAAATTGGTAATAGTTTATCACAAAAACATCAATATTTCAACAAAGATAAAGAATTTAAATTAAAAAATGACAAAATACGATTTTTTACGATTTATTACAATTTTTTCTTATTTTGATATGACTACAAGAGCATATAGTAAAATTTCAATGGCTCTTTGTATCAAGGAGAAAAGGAGATATACAAAAGACTTTTATAATACAATAGATAAAGTTTTAGTACACTTTTTAAATTGATGTAAAGAGGCGGTGAAAGTATGTAAAATAATACAATTATATAGTAAAGGGAATAGATAAATAATTATCTCCTTTAGAACTTGGGTCTAAGGGCTAATTTTCTAAAAAGGAGATAATGAAATGCCTAAATTAAGTGAAAGAGA
The DNA here is from genome assembly GCA_944391855.1 of uncultured Clostridia bacterium. Taxonomy (GTDB): domain Bacteria; phylum Bacillota; class Clostridia; order TANB77; family CAG-508; genus CALXVA01. The sequence continues at coordinate 12,238 of CALXVB010000033.1, forward strand.
GGAAAAATTTGAAAACTTCATAAATAAGACAATAGTACTATCTTCAAAAAAGTATTTCAAAGAAGAATACGCCAAAGACGAAGTAGAACAAAAACTTATAGATGATGAAAGATATGAGCAATATATAGGACAATTTTCTTTACAAGAGGATGATAGACACAAAATTATTGGTATAAATGACCTAATAGAACAAATTGAAAATATAAATTTATTAAAAGCTTTAAAATCACTGTCTAATATTGAAATGACAGTGGTTTTTCTTTTGTTTGAAAAACAGTTTACAAGTAATGAAGCAAGTAAGATATTAGAAATTTGTTCAGATTCAGTAACAAGAATAAAAAGAAGGGCTATAAAAAAGCTAAAAAATTATATGAAAGGAAGAAAATAGTATGCAAAAAGAAAGTTTATATGATTTAGGAAAAAAAGCACAAGCTGGAGATGAAATATCTCTAATAAAAATAATTAACAGAAAAAGGAAAATGATAGAAAGACTTTCATTTGGAGACGAAGATAGATACCAATACATAATAGAGAGACTGATAGTTGCTATAAAAAATTATAAATTCTAAAAAATAAAAAAAATTTAAATTACGGTCGGATTTTGACAAATTTTCGTAAGTAAATATAATGAAGGGTAAATTAAGGACACACTATATTGTAAAGCAGATGAGAGAAAAAAGCTCTTGTCTGCTTTTTCAAATTTATTAAGGAAAGGAGTAAAAAAGATGGTTTTGAGATTTGCATTATTGATAGTATGTCTTGTTGTTTTATTTTTCTGTTTAGATTATGTACTACCAAAACTAATAGACACATATAAGAAATATAGAGAATTGAAAAACAGAAAAAAGAAAGAACAAGCTTTTAAGAAAAAGATGGAAGAATTAGAAATTAAATAAGATTTCTAATAGAATTGCTATGCAAAAAAAGTGTTGACAAAAAATTAACCAAATCAGGTGTAAGAAATGGAAAAGAAAAAAAATTTAATTATAGAGTTATTTTTTGAAAAGCATTTAAAAGTAAATGAAATTGCAGAAAACATTGGTACGAGTTCAGCATATATAACTAAAATAATAAAAACAGATCTGAGATATGCTGAAGAAAAACAATGCAGAAAAGATATTTCGCAGCAAAATAGAAAAATTAATCAAAATAATTTTATGAAGAATAAACGAGAACAAAAGAGAATAGACGATCAGTATCCTATGGTACAAGCACAGCACAACCAAGATGTAAGAGAATTGTCAAAAAGAGGACATATGAATAATGAAGCATTTAGAAAATGGAATAGCAGTGCCTATAATTACAATCCTTCAAAACATAGGTATGAGTTTGATGAAAAATTTGGTAGGGCTATAGATGTACCTAAATATATAAAAGAGAGGTAATATTTTATGGAAGAAAAATTGTTAAAAGTGTTTAAACTAGCAGACAAATTAAACAATAAGAGCAGTAAGATATATGCAGAAATACGTTATGAAGCAAATAAATATCAAAAATTAGAAATAATCATTAGAAGAAAAAAAGACTATTCGTATATAGAAAAATGTAAAATATGTATAACGGAAAATTCTGAAGAAAAATGGAATAATATCATTACACTATTTGAAACCTTTATTGGAGGTGTAAGCTATGAATAAAAAAGAAGTTGTTGCATATGGTCAAGTAGCCTTGGAATATATGTTACATTAAAGATAAAATGAAAAAATTAATTTGCAAAATTTTGGTATGGAAATGAGACAAGCATTTAAAATGTATCCTAGAAATATTGTATTAAATATTGCAGAGGCAAAAACAGAGGCGGAAAAGAGAGCAGAAGCAAGAGAAACAAATAATTTATCATAATCATTTTTTTACTTACATATAAATTGAGTAAGATTATTTATTTTGATAGAAGTAAGGTGATAATATGCAAGAGGAATTTTTAATAAAAATTTATTTTGATGAACAAGGAGAAGAATTAGAAAAGATTATATCAAACTTATTATTAAGGAAAATTAATTAAAGTATTGTGTGTTGAGTATTTGAATTCGTAATAAAATAGTTCATAATTTTATTATGAATTCAAATTATTTTTATCAGGCATGGAAAGGAGAAAAGATGCTTGAAAAAATAAAGAGAACAATATACAAGGTCGCAATATATATTAGATTATCAAAAGAAGATATAGATAAAGGATATGATGAAAGCGAAAGTATAACAAATCAAAAAGCATTATTAACTGAATAT
>CALXVB010000034.1 GCA_944391855.1 uncultured Clostridia bacterium
GTCATACACCATTCTTCAATGGATATAGACCACAATTCTATTTCAGAACAACAGACGTTACAGGTGTTATTGAATTAGCAGCTGGAACAGAAATGGTTATGCCAGGTGATAACATAGACATGACAGTTGAACTTATCACACCAATAGCTATTGAAAAAGGACTAAGATTCGCTATCCGTGAAGGTGGTAGAACAGTAGGTTCAGGAGTTGTTTCAGAAGTTATTGAATAATATATATTAGATATATATAAATTTTAGGGGGTTACAAGAAATTGTAATTCCCTATTTTTTTTCTTGACTTTTTGTCCTTTTGATTATATACTATACTCGTATTTTAGGAGGAATAAATATGAGTATATTTAAGAAAATATTTTATACATTATTGAGTATTATAATATTTACTTTTATTCTATCAAGCATAGTAAAAGCAGATACAGTAAAAGTTACAACAGAAACACTTAACTTAAGAGAAGAGCCATCAACAGAGTCTGATATAGTAGCATTAATTTCAATAGGAGAAGAATGCAAATTAATATCAGAAGAAGGAGATTGGTACGAAGTAAAATATGGGGAATATACTGGATATATAAGTAAGGAATATGCAGAAAAAACAGGAACAACTACAGAGAATAATCCAGAAACAAATACAACAGAAAATAATTCCGATAATAATACAAATGAAAATACAACAACTGAGAATAATACTACAGAAAGCACAAATACTCAAACAACAACTAGTACTACTATATTAAAAGGAAAAGTAACTGAAGGAACAGGTATAAGAATAGTGCCATTAATAAGTTCTAGTATATTAGAAAACATTAAAGTTGGTACTGAAATTACCGTAATAGAGCAAATTAATAATTGGGTATATATTCAAACAAGTACAGTTTCAGGTTGGATAAGGAGTAACTTTATTGAAATAGAAGAAGCACAAAACAATAAAAATAACAATACAAATAATAATGCAGACGACAATTCTAATAGTACAGATACTACAGATTTTGAAACAAGAACAATGTACACTAAAGACTATGTTAATATAAGAAGTACACCTAGTACAGATTCAGAAAATATAATAATGGTAGTAGAAGAAAACACAGCTTTAGAAGTAATTGGAGAAGAAGGAGACTGGTATAAAGTAAATACTAGCGAAGGTGAAGCATATGTTTCAAAAGATGTACTATCAACAGAAAGAACAGTAACAAACAGAGGTAGTGTGGATAGAGAGAAAGAAGAGACAGATAAAACAACTTCTACAAATAGTGAAGAGATTTCAACATCATCTAATTCTTCAAGTTCAAGTGTAAAAGCAAGTGAAATAGTAGCGTATGCTAAAGAATTTTTAGGAGTTCCATACGTATATGGAGGTGCAAGTCCTAGTGGATTTGATTGTTCGGGATTTACTATGTATGTATTTAATCATTTTGGAATTTCGATGGGACATGGTGCTCAAATGCAATCTAGAGAGGGTACAGCAGTAAAAGCAGATAAATCTTCTAAGAGTAGTTTATTAAATAATCTTGAAGTAGGAGATTTAGTATTCTTTTTAGATTATGAAACAATGGACGAAATAGGGCATTGTGGTATATATATAGGAAATGGAGATTTTATACATGCATCATCAGGTTCTGGTTATTGCGTTAAAATAAATAGCTTGTTACCTGGAGAATATTATAATACTAGATATTGTGCAGCAAGAAGAGTTATATAATTTTAAATACTAATCGGGGGAAATAGAAAGGATGAAACAAAATAAAAAGACCATTTTGTATTGCCTCTGGTTTATATATGATAGGAATATTAATTGGGCTATACTTACAAATAGGTATAGTCTTTTTAAGTATAGGTTTAATAATATTAACATGCGTAATTATTAAGATTTTCAAGTTAAAAAAAGGAATTAGCTTTATATTTACAATGATATGTATTATAGCTATTATGCATGTTGATACATTAGAAAAAAACTACGAAAAAATGATTTCGAAGATTCCGAAAGAAATAAATATGCAGGCTATTGTAATTTCAGATGGAATAGATAAAGAATATAAATATACTTATGTAATTAAAGTTATAAAAATAGAAAATAATGTGTTAGAAAAAAATATAAAAATTAATTTAAATTTAAAAAAGAATATATTAAAAGAAGACCTTCCAAAATTTGGAGATATTATAGAAATAACAGGAAACTATGAAGAACCAGAAAGCGCTAGAAATTATAAAAGTTTTAATTATAAAGATTATTTAAAAAGTAAAGGAAATTATGGAACAATAGATTGTAAGAGCTGTTCAATAATAAGCAATAATAACATAAGAGGAGTAAACAAAGCAATTCATTTAGTACAAAGTAATTTAAAGAATAACATGACGAGAACATTAAATGAAGAAGAAGGTGCGTTGTGTGTAGGAATACTCATAGGAGATAGAGAAAAAATCTCTGATACAACAGAAGAGAATTTTAAAAGAAGCAATTTAACACATTTATTAGCAGTATCTGGGTCTCATATTACTTACATAATTGTTGCTTTAACTAATACCATTGGGAAAACAAATAGGAAATTTGCAAATATATTTACAATAATATTTTTGATATTTTTTATGGCACTTACAGAATTTACTGCATCTGTTATGAGAGCAAGCATTATGGGAATACTAACATTAATGGCTAGTATTTTAAATAGAAAATCAGACACAATAAATAATTTAGGAATATCCTCTCTTATATTGCTAATGTATAACCCGTATTTTTTACTAGATGCAGGATTTTTATTATCTTATGCTGGGACAATAGGAATTATATTATTCTCTGATAAAATAAAAAATTTTATAGAAAATGTGATATTAAAAAGGGAGAAGAGTTCAGATAATATCAAATATTTAGACGATAACAAAGAAATAATAGGAATAAAAAAACATAGAATAATATTTAAGAAGATTTTAAATAATTTAATAGACTCATTTAGTATAACTCTTGCAGCGAATCTTTTAATTATACCAATAATGGCATACATGTTTAACACGATATCTTTCACATTTTGGATTTCAAATATATTAGCAGCACCAATAATGGAGATAGTTACAATATTTGGTTTCATTGTTTACTTTATATCAATAATAATCCCGATACTCGCAGAATTTTTAGGAATAATTCTAAACTTTTTATTAATGCTACTTTTAAAAATAGCGGAAACATCATCAATAATTCCAGGCACTTCAATATATGTAAAAACTCCTAGTATTATATCTTGTGCTATATATTACGTATCAATATTTACTATCTTAAAAATACCAGAATTAAAACAAACTACAAAGATAAATAATATTATTGTAACAATAAAGAGATATATAAATAAATATAAATTCAAAGTTATATTAGTAACCATTTTATTGGTATTATTGTCTAAATATATTATAAAATTTGTTCCAAATGGTTTAAGTATATATTTTGTAGACGTTGGGCAAGGAGATTGTACTTTAATTAAAACAATACAAAATAAAACAATATTAATAGATGGAGGAGGAAGTGAGTTTGGAAGCTTTGACGTAGGAGAAAGCATACTTCTTCCATATCTACTTGATAGAGGTATAACTAAAATTGACTATTTAATGGTATCACATTTTGATAGTGATCATGTGGGTCGGGTTATTTAAAGTAGTAGAAAATTTAAAAATAGAAAATATAATTATTTCAAAACAAGGAGAAGAGTCTGATAATTTTAAAGAATTTATTAACTTAATAAAAGATAAAAATACTAATCTGATAATAGTAAAAAAGGGTGATTATATAAAAATTGATCAATATTCATATTTTGAAATTCTATTTCCAGAAGAAAATTATATAAAGGAAAATATATTAAACAATAACTCAATAGTAGCAAAGTTTGTTTCTGAAAATATTTCAATGTTATTTACTGGCGACATAGAAGAAATAGCAGAAAAGAGATTATATGAATTATATAAAAATACTAATAAATTAGAAGCAAGTATAATAAAGGTAGCACACCATGGATCGAAAAGTTCAAGCACAGAAAAGTTTTTAAGTTTAGTAAAACCTAAAATTGCAGTTATTGGTGTAGGAAAGGATAATAACTTTGGTCATCCTAATTCAAATGTAATAGAAAGAATTAGAAAGTATACAACTATAATATATAGAACTGACAAATGTGGAGAAATTGAAATAAAATTTAACAAAAATGAAGTAAAAATAAACACAATGCTATCAAATTAAATATTTATATAACATATAAATATACATTTATCTGTATAATTTTCTGGAAAAAATATCATACTAATACTAATTATAATTTTGCAGGGAAGGATTAGTATGAATAAAAAGTGGATTATTAGTATAATAATAGTAGCTATTCTGGGGTTAGCACTAGGAATAGTTTTGGCAATATTTGCCGAAAACATGAGAAAAACAGATAATACCAATATATTAAGTGAAAAAGAATTAGCAATAAACAATAATGAAATTAATTCGAATTTAGACGGAAATGAACTTTTAGAAACTTCTACAACAGAGGAAAAAATATCTCCAAATGCAGTAATAGTAAAAAAAACATACTATAAATCATGTGATCATTTAATAAGAGAAGTAGAAGATATAGATGAAGACTTGGTTAATAAAACAGAAGAAGATATAAAGTTAAAATATCCTGAGTGGGAGATAGAAAGTTTTTCTTCAAATCAAGTTGTGCTATATAAAACTGCTAATGAAAATTGTGGAGAGCATTATTTTGTACAAGAACATAACGGAGTTATAGGAGTATATACGATTGATGAATATGGAGTAAAAACATTAAAAGAGGATACTGAAATAGCAACTCAGTATTTACCAGAGGCGGATATAGAAAAATTAGAAGCGGGAGTAGAGATAATTGGAAAAACAAAATTAATAGAGTTTTTAGAGGATTTTGAATAAATGAACCATATATAAAAAACACATTAAATTACATTTATTTAAATGTTACTTAATGTGTTTTGATTATATAAGACATTACATGTTTTTAGTTATCAATCTTTAGATTTTCCTTTTTCAAGTATCCTTCTTGGTAGAATTGCTTAAAATACATTACAAGTGAGAAGATAGTTGTTGCTATTGCTAGATAATATATGTAACCATCAAAACCAAATATTGGTGATTCTGGATTTATTGTTGTATTCCAATATTCTATAAATAGAGAACATACTATAGCTACGTAAAATAATACAGTTGCAAGTTTTCCATACCATCTACTAGATACTACTAACTTTTTACCATAAAGGAAAGAAGCACCAGCTACCATTACAATTTCTTTTATGAATACTATCATTAGAATCCAAAGAGGAACAATTCCTTTAAAAGTAAGTGAAGCAAGGACGGCAATTTGAGTTGCTTTATCTGCTAGTGGGTCTATAAGCTTACCAAAATTAGTTATAAAATTAAATTTCCTTGCTATTACTCCATCTAATATATCAGTTAATCCCGAAATAGTTAATATTACAAAACCTGCAATATACTGACCTGTTAATATGTAATATACAATAAATGGGATTAAAATAAATCTTACTATTGTAAGTGCATTTGGTATATTTTTTAACATATATTTTACTCCTTATGTTTATACTTATTTTAAAATTTCAAAAAATAACTTATCGTCTTTTAAGTCTACTTTTACGGTATTACCATTAGTTAATTCAGAACGTAAAATCTTGTCTGATAATTCATCTTCTAAATATCTTTGAATGGCTCTTCTTAAAGGACGAGCACCATATTTTGTGTCAGTTCCTTTATCTAGTAAATATTTTTTTGCAGAATCTGTTACTTCTAGAGTAATGTTTTTATCTTCTAATGCTTTCTTAGTATCGTTTAACATTAGATCTACAATTTGCATTAATTCTTCTATAGATAGACCATCAAATATTACAATCTCATCTACTCTGTTTAAAAACTCTGGTCTAAAAGTATCTTTTAAAGCATTTTGAATTGCATTATTATTTACTTGTCCACCTCCAAAACCTATAGAATTTGTATTCAAATTCGAACCAGCATTTGAAGTCATTATAATTATTGTATTTTCAAAACTTATTGTATTACCTTGTGAATCTGTAAGTCTTCCATCATCTAACACTTGTAGTAAAATGTTAAATACGTCCGGATGAGCTTTCTCAATTTCATCTAAAAGGATTATTGAATATGGATTTCTTTTTACCTTTTCTGTAAGTTGTCCAGCATCATCATACCCAACATATCCTGGAGGAGAGCCAATAAGTTTAGAAGTAGAATGACTTTCCATATATTCTGACATATCTATTCTAATGATTGAATCCTCATTTCCGAACATTTCATAAGCTAAAGCTTTAGCAAGCTCTGTTTTACCAACACCTGTAGGACCTACAAATATAAATGAAGGAGGTCTTTTTGTGCTTTTTAAACCTGCTCTATTTCTCCTAATAGCGCGAGATACAGCTTCAACAGCTTCATTTTGTCCTATTATTCTTTTATGGAGATTATTTTCTAAATTTAACAATTTTTGTGTCTCTGCTTCTGTTATTTTCTTTACTGGAATTTTAGTCCAACTCTCAATAACTTCTGCAATATCTTGAACAGTTAAATTTCTTAATTTCATTTTTTTAGATAAATCATCAATTTTTTCAGTAAGAGCACACTCTTTAGTCTTAAGTTCTGCAGCCTTTTGATAATCTTCTGTTGAATCTGCCTGAGCTGCTTCTTCTTTTTCTTCCTGAACTTTAGCAAGTTCATTTTTTAAAACTTCTAGTTCGTAAAGCTCTTTGTTATCTAAATTTATTCTTGAACATGCTTCATCTAAAATATCTATTGCCTTATCTGGTAAGAATCTATCATGTATATATTTTTCAGACATAATAACAGCTTGTTTAATAACATCTGTTGAGATTTTTACTTTATGATAATCTTCGTAATATTTTTTTATACCTTCTAGTATTCCAATAGAATCTGTTACTGAAGGTTCTGCAACCATAACTGGTTGAAATCTTCTTTCTAAAGCACTATCTTTTTCTATGTATTTTCTATATTCTTTTAAAGTAGTTGTACCAACTAATTGAATTTCGCCATTTGCAAGAGATGGTTTTAAAATATTTGCTGCATTCATTGCATGCTCTGCATCTCCAGCACCTATAATATTATGAATTTCATCAATTACTAATATAATATTACCAAGAGATTTACATTCATCAATTATAGATTTCATTCTAGCTTCAAATTGACCTCTAAATTGTGTACCAGCAATAACAGCAGTCATATCTAATAGGTATACTTCTTTATTTAATAATTTAGCAGGTACTTTGCCATTAGCAATTCTAATAGCTAAACCTTGCGCTATTGCAGTTTTTCCAACACCAGGTTCACCAATTAAGCAAGGATTATTCTTAGAACGTCTATTTAAAATCTGAATAATTCTTTGAATTTCTTTATCTCTACCTATAACAGCATCCAATTCATTATTTTTAGCCTTTTGAGTCAAATTGGTGCCAAATGTTTCTAATGTTTTTTTCTTTTTATTTGCTTTTTTATCTACCTTAACTTTCTTCTTATTAGAAGAAGTATTATTATCTTCACTCTGATTATTACCAAACATATTAGAAAAAATTGAACCTAATGGAATAGCACCAAATTGCATTCCATTATTTGCTTCGTCAGTATTATATGAATCGCTATTTTCCTCTTGCATATCTGCAAAATTCATATTATCAGACATATCTTTAAACATTGCTTCAAATTGCTCTGTCATATTATTTAAATCTTCTTCAGAAAGGTTAGCTTGTTTCATTAAGCTATCTATAGGGTTAATACCCCTCTTTTTAGCACAATCGTAACAATAACCTTCTAAAGTATTTTTTCCATCTTCACCTTTTTTATTTACAAAAACAACTGCATTATTTTTTTTACAGTCTGAACATAACATTATATAAAAACCTCCTATCGAGTATTACTTCTTGTGTGCTAATTATACATATTATATAATACATTAAAATGAAAACAAAGTCAATTAAATACTTGAATAATTATGCTGATATATTGATAAAAAATGAGATTAATGATAAATTATATAAAAATATAATGAAAGTAAAAAGAGGGGATATAAATATGGAAAAAGTAAAGCAGTTTTTTAAGGACAAATACAATATAGCTTTTATAGTAATTTTAGTTATAGCAATATTAGTTAGAATAGTTTTACTAGATAAATACCCAAATGGAATACATGAAGACGAAGCTGGAATGTTATATGATGCTTATTGTATGGCAGAATATGGAACAGATAGATATCTTAATGAAAATCCAGTATACTTAATAAATTTTGGAGGAGGACAAAGTGTACTATATGCGGCTATTGCAAGTCTATTAATTAGAATATTTGGACTTTCAGTATTTGTTATAAGATTACCAGCAGTTATATTTAGTGTGATTACAATTATTCTTGCATATTTGCTAGCAAAAAGATATATAGGAAATAAATTCGCTGTAGTGATAGCTTTTTTAATTACAATTTGCCCATGGCATATAATGCAATCTAGATGGGGATTAGATTGCAATTTACTACCTGCTTTTATAATGATTTCTGTATTTACATTTATTAACTCTAAAAAAACGTGGCATTTTGTAGTATCAGGAATATTTTGGGGATTAACATTATATACGTATGCACTCTCATATATAATGTTACCAGTATTTTTTATAGGGTTATGCATTTATCTTTTATATGTAAAAAAGATAGATATAAAACAAATTTTAATTACAATAATTCCAATATTTATACTTGCGATTCCATTAATTTTACTTCAAGTAGTGAATTACTTTAACCTAAATGGACTAAAAATTGGATTTATTACAATACCTAAATTATATACTTATAGAATAGGAGAAATTGGCTTTGAAAATATTCTATATAACTTAAACATAACTAATGGAAATAATGTATTTCAATTACTATTTTCTGCTGACCATAATCCAGGCAACTCATTTAAAGAGTTTGGAACAATTTATTATGCTTTAATTCCATTTACAGTTCTGGGATTTGCTCTAACGATTAAAGAAACAATAGCAAGCATAAAGAAAAAAGAATTTAATTTAAAAACAGTTTTCTTAATACAGTTTATACTAATATTTTTATGCGTACTAGTATTTGCAGATTTACAGCTTTATAAACTAAATCCACTATTTATAATGATGCTTGTTTTTGCAGCAGAAGCAATTATGTGGTTATATAATAAAAGAAAATTCATTGGATATAGCATAATTACAGCTTTAACAATTATATTCATTATTTTTGAGGTATATTACTTTAAAAATGTAAATGATAAAGTAGGGGTTGGATTTAATACGGATTTTATACCACTTATACAATATTTAGATGAAAAATACCCAGACAAAGAAATATACTTAGAAACAGATGCTATACAACAATACATATATCTAGTAATAGAAAAGAAAATGTCTCCTTATGACTTCATAGAAAATATGGAAATCGTGCAATTCGTGACAGGAGAAACAGAAGTTACCAGAGTAGGGAAATATCATTTTATATTTTATGAAATAGATAAGGAAATGGTGTATGTGATAGAAGAAAACTGTGTTTTTAGAGTTAGTAGAATAGAAGAATTAAAACAAAAGTTAAACGAGGAAGGATTTGAAGTTGAAAAACACAATAATTTTTACATATATACATATCAAGATTAATTTAGGTTAATAATTGAAATTTGCACGCACATGTTGTATACTATAAATGTAGAATAATATATAAGAAAAGGTGAAAAAATGAAAAATCCTAAAATTTTATATATTTTAATAAGTGTATTTTGCGTATTTGCTATTTTAGCAGGAATATATGCACAATTTATTGATGCAGATTATGGTGGACTTAACTTAGCGGCAGAAGATGCGAATAAAATAGCAGAAGAAAAATCACAAGTTGAAATAAAAGACGAATTTGACCAATTATTTACAAATACTATAAATCTGGGTGGATTTGATACGATAGGAATATCTAAAATAAATGCAGAAAAAGACATAGTGTATACTATATATGAAAAATTAGAAATTACAGACAATTACGAAGTAGATATTCACATCCCTATAATAAATGTAAGAAGCGATATAGCAACAAGGCTAAATCAAAATACACAAACAATATTTATAAATAAAGCAAATGACGTTTTACAAAATACAGATGCCAGTAAAAAAGCAATATATAGCATTGATTATACCGCTTATGTAAATGGAAACATATTATCATTAGTAATAATGTCGACATTAAAAGAAAGTACAGCAGCACAAAGAATAATAGTTCAAACATATAACTATAATTTATCAACAAATACAGAAGCTTCATTAATAGATTTACTTACAATGAAACAACTAAACAGGGATGAAGTAAACTCTAAAATTATGGAAGTAGTAACACAAGCTGATGAAGAAGATAAAGCACTTCAAAATATGGGATATAACCAAGTATATATGAGGGATTTGACAAGTGATATATATACAGTAGAAAATGCAGGGGGATATTTCTTAGGACCAGATAATACACTTTACATAGTATATGCATATGGAAATGGAGAATTTACCTCAAAAATGGATATAGTGTATTTTGAGTAATTTATTATTGATAAACGAATGTATCACGAGGAACTACGAACAAGAAGAAACTTATAGATCATAGAGAGTAGAGGAAAAAATGGCAAAGAAGATACTAATCACGGAAAAGCCTTCAGTTGCAATGGAATTTGCAAAAGTATTAAAAATAAGTGGAGAAAGAAAAGACGGGTATTTAGAATCTGAAAATTGGATAGTAACTTGGTGTGTAGGACACCTAGTTACTATGTCATATCCAGAAGCTTATGATGAAAAGCTTAAATTTTGGAGACTAGATACTCTTCCTTTTATGCCTAAAGAGTATAAATATGAAGTTATAGCAAATGTACAAAAACAATATAATGTAATAAAAAATTTGCTTTCAAGAGAAGACGTAGACACAATATATGTAGCAACAGACTCTGGACGTGAAGGAGAATATATTTTTAGATTAGTGGAAAATCAAATAGGAATAAAAAAACAAAATAGAAAAAGAGTATGGATTGATTCTCAAACAGAAGAAGAAATAAAAAGAGGTATTAATGAAGCTAAAGATTTATCAGAATATGATAGTTTATCTGATTCAGCATATTTAAGAGCAAAAGAAGATTATTTAATAGGTATAAACTTTTCAAGACTATTATCTATAATTTATGGAAAAAGAGCAGCGAAAGAATTAGAAGAAGATAGAATTTCTATTGCAGTTGGAAGAGTGATGACTTGCGTTTTAGGAATGATTGTTTCAAGAGAAAGAGAAATTAGAAATTTTGTTAAAACTCCATATTATAAAATTATTGGTGAATTTGGAGATAAAAAATCATTAATAAAAGCAGAATGGAAAGTAAACGAGAAATCCATAATGTTTGATTCACCAAAACTATATAATGAATCAGGATTCAAAAAAGAACAAGATGCTAAACAGTTTATAGTTTCACTAAAAAATAAAAAAGCAGTAGTTACAGAAGTAAAAAAAAGTAAGATAAAAGAAAATGCACCTCTTTTGTTTAATCTGGCAGAAATACAAAATGAATGTACTAAAAGATTTAAAATAAAACCAGATGAGACATTAGAAATAATACAAGAATTATATGAGAAAAAATTAGTAACTTATCCTAGAACGGATGCAAGAGTATTATCAACAGCTATTGCAAAGGTAATTTCTAAAAACTTAAATGGAATAGCAAAAGGATATAAAGAAGAAGAGGTTCAAGGGTATATAAAAAAGATGGCAGAAGAAAAGTATAAAACAGATTTAACTAAAACAAAGTATGTAAATGACAGCAAAATAACAGACCATTATGCAATAATACCTACAGGCCAGGGATACGAAAATTTTGATAAACTTTCAGATTTAAAGAAACAAGTATATAAAGTAATTACTAAAAGATTTTTAAGCATATTTTATCCACCAGCAGAATTTAATAAAGTTTCTGCAAAAATTAATATAGAAAACGAAGAATTTAATGTAAGTGGAAAGGTATGTATAAAACAAGGATATTTAGAAGTCTTAAAAGATAATAGTGTAAAAGAAAATAAAGAGGAAGTTAGCTTGGATATATTAAATGCATTAAAAAAAGGACAAGAAATAAATGTATTAAACTTTGAAATAAAAACTTCTGAAACAAATCCACCATCAAGATATAATTCTGGCTCAATAATACTAGCAATGGAAAATGCAGGAAAACTAATAGAAGAAGAGGAACTTAGAGAACAAATAAAAGGTGCTGGAATAGGAACTAGTGCAACTAGGGCAGAAATTATAAAAAAATTAGAAAGAATACAGTATATAGCAATAAACACAAAAACACAAATTATTACACCAACCAAAAAAGGGGAAATAATATATGACGTTGTAAACAGTTCTATGCCAGATATGCTTAATCCAAAATTAACAGCAAGTTGGGAAAAAGGTTTAGATATGGTGGCAAAAAAAGAAATAAAAGCAGATACTTTTATGGAAAAACTAGAGAATTACATAAATTCAAAGGTAAATAAATTAGTTGTTAAATGGTAAATAATAAAGCTTGCTTTTTGATTAATATAATCATGAAAGTAAGCTTTATTCACCTTTTATGTTAAGAATACATAAGATATAGCAAAATAAGATTATTTTGTAATAAATTAAACTTAACGTGAAAGGGTGAATGAGATGCAAAGTTACATAATAGAAGGCGGAAGAAAATTAGAAGGAGAGGAATATGTATCAGGTTCTAAAAATGCATCACTTCCGATACTTGCTTCAACTATATTAAACGAAGGAACAACAAAGCTATATAATGTTCCAAATATAAGAGATACAAAAATTACTCAAGAAATATTAAAATTTTTAGGCTGTAAAGTAAAAAGGACAAAAGAAAAAATAGAAATAGACTCTAGCAATATAATAGAAAAGGAAATTCCAGAGCATTTAATGAATCAAATGCGTTCAACAGTGATTTTAGCAGGTGCAATACTCGGAAGATTTAAAGAAGTTAAATTTTCATATCCAGGGGATTGCGATATTTGATTGATACATCGAACAAGCTTAAGATAAATGAGTGGATACAAGAATTTAAATAATAAAACAGATAAGCTTTAAAAGTAAAATTTTAAGGCTTATTTTTTTACCTTAAAACTATACTAAAAATTATTTTAAAAGCCACAAAATTTAACGTGAGGCGAAAGGAGATGTAGAGAATATGGTAACAGAAAAACTAAAAGGAC
Source organism: uncultured Clostridia bacterium (assembly GCA_944391855.1). GTDB lineage: Bacteria > Bacillota > Clostridia > TANB77 > CAG-508 > CALXVA01. Next base: position 13,297 of record CALXVB010000034.1, read on the forward strand.
TATGGATACCAGCAGAAGTTTTATTAAATAAAGATTTATCGGATAAAGAAAAAATAATACTATCTATGATTTTGTATTTAAGCGAAGAAACTAAAAGTTGTTTTGCAAGTAATAAATATATAGCAAATATTGTAAATGTAACAGCAAATAGAGTATCTAAAATTATAAGTTCTCTGAAAGAAAAACAGTATATAAAAGTAAAATTAAAATATAAAACAGACAGTAAAGAAATAGAACAAAGACAAATTACACCTATTGTTCAAAATATTAATAGGTATAATTCAAAAAGCCAAGAGGGTATTG
>CALXVB010000035.1 GCA_944391855.1 uncultured Clostridia bacterium
TGTATAGCTTGGGGAAGAAATGCAAAATTCTGTGAAACTGTAGCAGTAGGAACAGAAATAAAAATAGTTGGTAGAGTTCAATCAAGACAATATGAGAAAAAACATGAAGATGGTACTGTAGAAAATAGAGTAGCATATGAAGTATCTGTAGCAACATTAGAAGTTATTAATAAAGAATCAGACGAAAATGAAGTTCAAGAAGAAAATAAAGAGGCTATATAAATTTTAATTGAAAGTTAAACATAAAAAATTCCGAAAAATCGTGGACAAAAGGGACGCACCTTTTTGTCCACGATTTTTCGGAAAAATATACTTGCGTTTTAAATATATAATTATTAAAAAACTTTATTTGTTATCTTCAGGGATAACTATATTTTCTTTTTTCTCATTTTTAGGTTTTTCTACTTCTATATAATTAGATACTGGAGAAATATCTAAATCATTTCCACCATTTATAACTTCTATCTTTTTAGGTCTTTTATGCTCATTTACGTCATTTTCTTCTTGATTTTCTAGATTATCTGTATTTTTATCATCACCAGAAGCAATTATACTATCTATATCCAATTCATCAGAAGAAAAAGTATAAGTTTTGTCATTTTTGTTATATGTATACATAATAATACACCTCCGAAATCAAACTATATAAATTATAAAGGTTAAATTTAGTAAAGTCAAGCTGTTTACAATAAACAAAATAAATGGTAAAATAGAATACATATTGAGGAGAAGATAAAAATGAATGAAGATAAAATTAAAGGAGTAATTGAATCAATATTATTTGCAGCTGGCAGAGAAATAAAAATAGGAGAATTAATGTCAGCTTTAGAATTAAGCTCTGAAGAAGTAATTTCTGCTGTAAATAGCTTAAAAGAAGAATATAAAGCAGAAAAAAGAGGCTTAGAAATAATAAATATAGAAGATGCTTATCAGTTATGTACTAAAAAAGAAAACTATGAATATATTTACCCTATATTTGATAAAAGAAGCAAACCTAATTTGTCTAATGCAGCTTTAGAAACTTTAGCAATAATTGCATATAACCCACGAATAACTAGAGCTGAAATAGAAACCATTAGAGGAGTAAATTCTGATGGTACAATGTATAAATTATTGGACTATAATTTAATAGAAGAAGCAGGAAAACTTGATGCACCTGGAAAACCTATGACATATAAAACTTCAAAAGAGTTTTTAAAAATGTTTGGAATATCAAATTTAAGTGACTTGCCTGCACTTCCAAGATATAAATTGGATGAAAATAGGCAAATAGTAATAGATGAAATAATTGAAGAGAATAATATGGAGGCCCCAATGCCCGAAAGGGAAGATGCTGGAAATGTAGAAATACAAAAAGAAGACAATGAATAAAAATAAAAATTGGAGGTTAATATGAAAGATAAAGAATTTGTAAAAGAGATAACTAATATAGAAGAAGATTTTGCCAAGTGGTATACAGATATTGTTCTAAAAGCTGAACTTGCTGATTATACAGCTGTTAAAGGATTTATAGCAATTAGACCTTATGGATATGCAATATGGGAAAATATTCAAAAATACGCAGATAAGAAATTTAAAGAGCATGGAGTAAAAAATTTGTCAATGCCAGTTCTTATTCCAGAAAGTCTATTACAAAAAGAAAAAGACCATGTAGAGGGGTTTGCACCAGAAGTAGCATGGGTAACTACAGGTGGAGGAGAAGAATTAGAAGAAAGACTTTGCGTTAGACCAACTTCTGAAACTATATTTTCTACAATGTATTCAAAATGGTTAAGTTCATGGAGAGAATTACCATTTTTATATAATCAATGGTGTAATGTATTGAGATGGGAAAAAGAAACAAGACCATTCTTACGTTCTAGAGAATTTTTATGGCAAGAAGGACATACTATACATGAAACAGAAGAAGAAGCAAAAAAATTTACATTAGAAATGCTTGAAGTATATGCAGATGTTGTTGAAAATTTATTAGCAATACCAGTATTAAAAGGAAAGAAAACTTTTACAGAACAATTTGCTGGGGCTGATAGTACATATACAGTAGAAACATTAATGCATGATGGAAGAGCACTTCAAGGAGGAACTTCACACTATTTTGGACAAAATTTTACTAAGGCCTTTGATATAAAATTTCAAAATAGGGAAGGAAAAGAAGAATATGCTTATCAAACTTCTTGGGGAATTAGTACCAGATTAATAGGTGCAGTTATTATGGCACATGGAGACAATAGAGGACTAAAATTACCACCAAGAGTAGCACCAATTCAAGCAGTTATAGTTCCTGTAGCTATGCATAAAGAAGGCGTAAAAGAGAAGGCAGAAGAAGTATATAAAGATTTACTTGAAAAATATAGAGTAGAAGTAGATACAAGAGAACAATATTCACCAGGATATAAGTTTAATGACTGGGAAATGAGAGGAGTACCTGTTAGAATAGAACTTGGACCACGTGATATTGAAAACAATAAATGTGTTGTGGTAAGAAGAGATAATTCAGAAAAAATAGATATTAGTTTGGACGAATTAAAAGAAAAATTAGGAGAAATTTTAGAAGATATCCAAAAGAATATGTATGAAGCATGTCAAAAAAGAGTAAAGGAAAAGACTACAATAGCACATAATCTAGAGGAGTTTGAGGAAAACCTAAAAAATAATCAAGGATATGTAAAAACAATGTGGTGTGGTGATGCTGAGTGTGAAGAAAAAATACATGATTTAACAGGTGCAAAATCAAGATGCATCCCATTTGAACAAGAAAATTTAGGAGATAAATGTGTATGCTGTGGTAAACCAGCAAAAACAATGGTAGTATGGGGAAGACAGTATTAATTTATATAATATGCTAAAATAAAAAGTAGAGTTTTAGAAGTAGTTTTCTAAAAACTCTATTTTTTATTTTATTCTTTTGTCTCATTTTTTATCATATCAAATAAATTTAAATTACCGTCTATAACGTAAGAATTACTGCGTTCTATAGTAGTTTCCTTAGATTTATCTTTTTCTTCATCTGTATCATTTAAAGAATTTGATGCGTCCTCAATAGATCTATTTATAACGTCATAATTATATACACTTCTAGGAGAACCAATATCTTTATCAGAATGATGATTATCGGAATCTTCTTCAATAGGCTCATCACCAAAATCCTGTGTCAATATTTCCAACATTTGTGGATACATAGAACCAGCATGCTTTTTCCAATTATCCACTATTTGTTTTGCTTGCTCACGAGAACCGGCAAATGTTTTTACTTCAAAAAGACATTCATTATTTTCCATGATTTTACATGTTACATTGTAGTAGTTTTCGTTTATAGGGGTATACTCTGCAACTATTGAATTTTCTTCATTAACGTCGTCTAAAGTATATTTTAAATTGGTATCTACTTGTAATTTTAATATTCCTGGAATAATATCTTCTGTAAGTTCTAGTGTTCTAATTCCTTTATCTGTAATTATATATAATTGTTGCTCTTCTTGTGGATAAGAAAGAACAAATTCACTTTTAACTAAATCTAATAAAAATTGTTGAAAGTAAAAATAATTCATATCTAATACAGAAAGTACAATTTTATATAAAGCATTATTGGTTATCGGAGACTTTATATGATTTAAAATATATAGAATAAGAACTTTGCTTTCTGCCAAAGTTTCTCCATTAGATGTCAACTTCAAAAAATATCACCTCTCTAATATTGCCTAATAAACAATATAATTATATCATAAAAGTATAAAAAATACTATTATTTTTAATTTATTAATGATATAATTTTAATATAGTATAACTTAAGGGGAGAGAAATGAAAGAAAAAACGTTATATGAAATATTAGAAGTAAGTGAAAATGCCTCAGGCGAGATAATTGAAAAAGCATATAAGACTTTAGCTAAAAAATATCATCCGGATTTACAAGAAGAAGCTAATAAAAAACAAGCAGAAGCAATGATGAAAAAAATAAATGAGGCTTATGAAATATTAGGTAATGAAGAAAAACGAAATAGATATGATGCAGAACTTGAGGGAAAAAGAAACCAAGAGGAATTACAAAGGCAAAATAATCAAGCATATAATAACATGTATAATAAGGTACAATATCAAAATAATAATGCTACAAATAATAATATAAATTATGATTATGAAAAAGAAAGATTAAAATATGAAAGAAAACTGCAAGAAGAGGAAATAAGACAGAGACAAAAGATGCAAGAAGACTTAAATAGAGAATATAACAATGCATATGAAAACTATTTAAGGAGTTTGGGATATAAAATAAAACATAAATGGACAAAAGAGAATACTAGAGACCTGCTTATTACCATAGGAGTTATTATTGTGGTTTTCATAATACTCTGGATTATTCCACCAACACACGATTGGTTAGTAAGCTTTTACGAAAATAACCCAATTGTAAAAACATTTGTAGATATAATAATTGCTATTGTAGTAGGAATATTTAAAGGAATATGGGAATTTATAACAGGATTATTTAGTTAGTATTATATAATATTAAAATCAGAAATATAGAAGCCGTCTAATAAAAGGTATAAACTGCAATTAGACGGCTCTTAAAATACGATTAATATTTTTTATACTAATACTTGTATAAATTTTAAAAAATAATGATATAATCTAGGTATAAATTTTTTAAGGGCTTTTGCTCTAGAAAGGTAGGTAAACATGGATAGAAAAGTAAGAGTGATACAATACGGAACAGGCAAAATGTCAGTCTATACAATGCGTTATGTATTTGAAAAAGGAGGGGAAATAGTTGGTGCACTTGACGTAAATCCATCAGTTATAGGAAAGGATATTGGCGAGATAATAGGTGGGGAAAAAAGAGGGGTGCTCGTAGCAGACGTAAAAAATGCAGAGACATTACTTAAAGAATTAAAACCAGATATAGTAATTGTTACAACAATGAGTTTATTAAGTGATATAAAAGATGCATTTATGCTATGTGCAAAGCTTGGAATAAATGCAATATCTACATGTGAAGAAGCTTTCTTCCCATTCAATTCAAATCCAACAGTTACAGATGAAATAGATGACTTAGCAAAGAAAAACGGTTGTACTATTACAGGAAGCGGATACCAAGATATTTATTGGGGAGAATTAATAAATGCGATAGCAGGTTCAACTCAAAAAATAACTAAAATAAAAGGAAGTTCTTCATACAATGTAGAAGATTATGGAATAGCTTTAGCAGAAGCACATGGCGCAGGATTAACATTAGAAGAATTTGACGAAAAAATAGCATCAGTAGATAGAATAAGTGACGAGGAAAGACAAAAAATAATAAACTCAGGAGAATATTCGCCATCATATATGTGGAATGTAAATGGATGGCTATGTTCAAAATTAGGATTAACGCCAATAAGTCAAAGACAAAAATGTGTACCACAAACATATAAAGAAGATATAGATTCATCAACATTAGGAATGACAGTAAAAGCAGGAATGGCTACAGGAATGAGCGCAGTAGTTACAACAGAAACAAAAGAAGGTATTACATTAGAAACACAATGTATAGGAAAGGTATACTCTAAAGAAGATTTTGATAAAAACGAATGGACAATAGAAGGAGAGCCAAACACAACGATAGTTGTATCAAGACCATCAACAGTAGAGCTTACTTGTGCAACAGTAGTAAATAGAATACCAGACGTAATAAATGGAAAATCAGGATATATATCAACAGATAAATTAGATGAATTAAAATATTTAATAAAGCCAATGAATGAATATGTGAGAGACTAAATAATTTTTTTTACAAAAGGGGACGGGCTTATTTTGTAAATTTACAAAATAAGCCCGTCCCCTTTTGCTAATAATTCTTAAATATTTTTTATGTCTCTCTTTTTAAATACAACGCAGTCTAAAGCTAGCATTATTACTAAGTAAATTACACAAATTACTATTGAAAATGGTAGGCTAAGTCCGTCAAATAGAGGAGTTCCACCGAATAAATAACAATTTAAATCCCAGTTAGGTGTTACAAAGTATATTATTTGCTTTATATCGTAAATTAACGCAAATTGGTTTATTAAACTTGATGCAATATAGCCTAAAAAGGGTACAGATACTGCTAGTGCAGTATTTGTGAATAATGTACTGCAAGTGAAGGCTAAAGCTGTAAGTAAAATATACATTGGCAATTTGCATAATCCTGTTAGTCCAACATATGCAAATAAGTTTATAGTTTCTACTTTATTTGTATCAAAATTAAATACTATTGCATCGGTTGTCATACCATCAAATCCATTAATTATTCCGCCGGCTAATACTTGAAATACATATATAAATGCTATCGTAAGTGCTAGAATTATAAGGCATACGACAAATTTAGAAAACAATATTTTAATTCTACTATATGGTTTTACAAGTAAAAGTTTAATAGTACCCCTATTAAATTCTTCACTAACTATAGATCCAGCTATTACAATTCCTACTAAGAGTATAAATAATTCATAATTCCCAAATAGGTTTATAAATAAATCTCTACTATTTGAGTCTAAAGATATGTTGTTCTCAATATAATATCTATTTAGACTGGAATTTTGCAAGTTATCTTGATAATATGATAGTTCTTCAGCCTCTAAATCTTCTATATTTCTATTTAAGTATCCGTTTAAAGCAGTTTGACTCACATAAAAATCTTGTATTGCACTATTTAAAAAACTAGGTGCATAGCTAATATTTTTTTCAAGTCTCCATTCTTCAGTTTGTTTATTAACTTCTAAATTAGCAATAGTTTGTTTTATAGAGTTAATAGTTTCTTGGTCAATAGCTGTTTTTAGTAATTCTTCTTGTTCTTCTATGGCTCTATTTGTATATGCAATTTCTTGCTCTGCAAAGTATTTCCAGTCTCCTGCCTCTAATTTTTCTAATGCGGTATCATAAGCTGCTTTAGCCTCATTATAAGCTTCTTCTGTTACTCCTTTTGAATACTCATGTTCTATCAATGTGTCTATATATGCAGGAAGTTTAGTATTTATTACATAAGCTTGCCAGCTATTATTCCCATATGCTTTTGTGAGATTTAAAACTTCCACTTGGCGCTTGTATTCTGCAAAATATGGATATTCAGAAGGGTTATTAGGGTCTAAATCAGATAGATATGATTCATAATATTCTATATCGCCTTCATAGTAGTAATTATATTTATATCCTTCATCCGTTAATTTTATAATTATATTTGAAAGTAAAATATATCCGATAATTATTACTAGCAAAATATATATTGTTTTTTTCTTAAATACTTTTCTTAATTCATTTCCAATTAAATTAATCAATTATATTACCTCCTGTCTTTTTAAAGAAGGCGTCTTCTAAGCTTATAACATCCTCTTTAATACCATAGATTTTTACGTCTTGAAGTACTAGTTTCTTTATAATAGATGGAATATTTTCTCTGTCACTATGAACTTGTATATGATTATTATCTATTGCATTTGACATATCTCCAATAATCATTCTAGCTTTTCTTGAATCATCCACTTCAATTATATAATTTCCTTCAGAAGCTTCTTTCTTTACAGTATCTAAGTCACTAGTTTCTACGATAACACCATTTTTTATAATACTTACTTTATTACAAAAACTTTCAAGTTCTGCTAGGTTATGGCTAGAAATCAAAATTCCCATATTTTCTTCTTTAGAAAGTTTTACTAAAAGCTCACGTAAATCTTTAATACCTTCTGGGTCTAAACCATTAGTTGGTTCGTCCAAAATTAGCAAATTAGGCTTATGAAGTATAGCTTGTGCTACACCTAAACGCTGCCTCATACCTAAAGAATATTTTGATACTTTATCATTAATTCTATTTTCTAATCCGACTAGTTTTATAACTTCATTTATTCTTTTTTCGTCTACATTTGCATATAGATTTGAAATTAGCTTTAGATTATCATATCCTGACATATACATATATAAATCTGGATTTTCAATAATGCTACCAACTTTTGCTATTGCTTTTTCAAAATCCTTTTGTATATCATATCCATTAATAATAACCCTTCCACTACCTATTTTTTGAAGTCCTAATATTAACTTTATTGTAGTAGTTTTACCGGCCCCGTTAGGTCCAATGAAACCTAATATATCACCACTACCAATTTCAAGAGAAACGCTTTTTAAAATCTCTTTTTTTCTAAAACTTTTATGCAAGTTTTCACACTTTAAGATTGCATTTTGCATAATTTAATACATCCTTCCTTTCTCAAAATTTACAAATATATACTACCATAAAAATCTTAATAAGCAAGAAATAAAAACTTAAGAAATTATTAACTTCAAAATTTTTTGAACTTTAAAGAACGTCCCTAAAGTTCACAAAAAACTATTGTTACGACATAAATTTAATGATATAATATTGCTGTATAATAGGAGGTAGATTGGCAATAGATGAGAATAAGATTTAAACCATGGGCTAGACCAGAGTTAGAAGCTAGTAAATTTTATATTGATAATCCAGAGGAGTATAAGGGGAAATGGAGGGAATTATTTAATAATTCTAATCCAATACATTTAGAGTTGGGTTGCGGTAAAGGTGGATTTATTTCTAACTTAGCTGTATATAACCCATATATAAACTATATTGCAATCGATTTAGTAGATGCAATGTTAGGACTGGCTAAAAGAAAAATTGAAGAAGAATATAAGCTAGCAGATAGGGAGATAGACAATATATATATTACCAGATATGATATAGAAAGAATTAATAATATATTTTCAGCAGAAGATAAAATAGAAAGAATTTATATTAATTTTTGTAACCCATGGCCAAGAGGAAAACATAGAAAGAAAAGATTAACTCATACAAGACAATTAGAAAAGTATAAAGAATTTTTAGCAAGTGGTGCTCAAGTGTTTTTCAAAACTGATGATGATGATTTATTTAATGATAGTATTAAGTATTTTGAAGATTCTGGATTTAGGATAGAGAAAAAGACATATGATTTAGAAAATGAGACTGATTTTTGGGAAAATATAGAAACAGAGCATGAAAAAATGTTCAAAGAGCAGAAAATACATATAAAAGCATTAATAGCAAGCATAGAATAAACATAGGAGGAACAAATGGAGATTATTAATAATGTAATTAACTTTTTTAAAAGTATTACAGAAGAACAACTAATAGATATAGGAATTGCAGCCGCTGTTGTTTTAGTTTCAATCATAATAAGCCCAATAATTTCATATATCTTTATTAAGATGTTTAATGTTAAGGAGAAAGATAAATCAAAAATTAAAAAAAATCCTTTATATGCCACAATAAAAGCATTAATAGTGTGTATAGGAATATATATAGGAATATTAGTTATAAATCCACCACAAAATGTGCTTGATATTTGTAAAAATGGATTTCAAATAATAATTATCTGTATAATAGCTAAAGGCTTAGTAGAATTAGTAGATCCAAAACGTGGTATTGTTCGAAAAATGAGAGACGAAAATAAAATAGATGGAAACAAAACTGTAGCTAGTTTTACAAGTAAGATATTAAAATATGTAATTTACATAGGTGCAGGATTATTAATTTTAACTGTATTTGATATTAATCCATCTAGCTTAATTGCAGGTCTTGGTGTAGGAAGTGCCGTAGTTGCATTAGCTGCACAAGATTTTGTTAAAAATCTAATATCAGGTTTTTCTATAATGTCAGATAAGCCATTTTTAGTAGGAGACTGGATTGAAGTGGGGTTAAATCAGGGAACTGTAGTAGAAATATCATTTAGATGCACCAAAATTCAAACCTCTGATAACACTATTATAACTATACAAAATTCAGTATTTACTACAACTAATGTGGTAAATTATTCTAGAATGAAGCAGAGAAGATATTTACTAAATGTAAAATTACCATTAGAAACAAATGTAGACCAAATGGAAAGAATTACAAAGAAAATAAAGTTTGTTTTAAATAACAATAACGACGTTGATAAAGAAACGATTCAAGTACATTTTGATACAATAGGATTAGATTCTATGAATATTATAATATATATGTATACAGATATTGTAAACTATGCAGATTATTTAGTATTTAGGCAAGGAGTTAATGAACAAATTCTGAAGGTTCTAGAATCAGAAAATGTAAAAATGGCATATCCAGGACAAAATGTGTATGTTCATCAAGTAGAAGAAGAAAAAGCAGAAACAAACAAAAAGATAGAAAATAAAGTAACAAAAAAGAAAATAGAAAAAGCAAAAGAATAATAGAGAAAACTTAATATATAACCACTACTATATTTGAAATAGTAGTGGTTAAAACGTTAGAAATTCATAAAATGGACATAAAACTATAGTATAATATCATTAGTTTATTGTGAAAGGATGAATATAATGAGCGATATAACAGTTCTTGTAGTAGATGATGAAGTGAGGATGAGAAAACTTATAAAAGACTTTTTAATGCAAAAAGGATATGGAATACTAGAAGCAGGAGATGGAGAAGAGGCTTTATCCGTTTTTGAGGAGAATTGTAATAAGATAAAATTAATTCTTTTAGATGTAATGATGCCAAAACTTGATGGATGGTCTGTTTTGAGACAAATTCGTCAAAGTTCAAAAGTGCCAATAATAATGCTTACAGCAAGAGGAGAAGAGCAAGACGAACTTTTTGGATTCGAACTAGGTGTTGATGAATATATATCAAAACCATTTAGCCCTAAAATATTAGTTGCGAGAGTAGAAGCAATATTAAAAAGGACAAGCCCAGAACTTAAAGAGTTAAAGGATTATGGTGGAATAGTAATAGACACAGAAGGAAGAACAGTAACAGTAGATGGAAAACAAATTGAAATGAGTCTAAGGGAATATGAACTATTAAAATATCTGGCCGATAATGAAGGAATTGCATTATCTAGAGATAAGATATTGAATAATGTCTGGAATTATGACTATTATGGAGATTCTAGGACAATAGATAGCCATATAAAGAAAATAAGACACAAAATAGGAAAAAAAGGTAAATATATACAAACGATTAGAGGTATTGGATATAAATTTGAAATAAAATAATAAAAAGGAAGGAAAATATGAAAACAAGGAGTAATTTCAAATCTGTAAGATTCAAATTATTTTTAACATTATGTTTTGTAATAGCAATTATTGTATTGTGTTTGGTAGCAATAAATAGCATAGTATTAGAATCTTTCTACTTATATTCAAAAACACAAACTGTAAAAGGTGTTTATGAAAAGATAAACAATTACTATAATTTAAATGGAAATTACAGTAATATTGAAGAGGAATTACAAAGAATAGCATTTAACAACAATTTTGATATATTTGTAGAAACAGACCAAAATGTAATTGTTTTTAGTACAAATAGAGATTTTTATACTATATTAGAAATGATAACCAATGTTAGAGAATATAGTGAAGAAAACAGAAATAATGTAATATATAAAGATGAAGATATAAGAATAGAGAAAATAAATGACCAATATAATAATATAAGCTATATATTACTTTCAGGTAGATTAGACAACGGATATAATTTATATATAAGTATACCGGCAGTACCAATCGAAGAAAGTGTAGAAATTTCAAACCAAGCATTAATAGTAATAGGAATTATAATATTACTTATTTCATCCTTTATAGCTTCGTATATATCTAAAAAGTTTACAACACCGATAGTTGAATTAAATGATATTACAAATAAGATGGCTAGATTAGATTTTAGTCAAAAGTACAGAATTGCTGATACTGATGACGAAATAAATGAACTTGGTAAAAACATAAATACAATGTCGGATAAACTAGAAGGAACTATAAAACAATTAAGAGAAAACAATTTAGAATTAGAAAAAGATATTGAAGAGAAATCTAAAATAGATGAAATGAGAAAACAATTTATATCAGATGTATCTCATGAACTAAAAACTCCAATAGCCTTAATACAGGGATATGCAGAAGGATTGGTTGAAAATGTAAATACAGATGATGAGTCTAGAAAATTTTATGCGGAAGTTATTTTAGATGAATCAAATAAAATGGATACTTTAGTAAAACAACTTTTAGAATTAATGAAACTAGAATATGGAAAAAGAGAATTTAATAATGAAAACTTTGATATAGTGGAATTAATAAATGAGGTTATAAGGAAGTGTAAAGTAATGATTGAAGAGAAAAATATTGATATTGTTTTTCCTTCAAAAAGTCCTGTAATAGTAAATGCAGATGATTTTTATATAGAACAAGTAGTAACAAATTACTTTACAAATGCTATAAAGCATACAATAGAAGTAAATAAGGAAAAGAAAATAGAAATAAGAACTGAAGAAAAGGAAGACAAAATAAGAATATCTGTTTTTAATACTGGAAATAACATTCCAGAAGAACATATAAACAAAATTTGGGGTAGATTCTATAAAGAAGATACCTCTAGAAATAGGACAGATGGAGGCACGGGAATAGGACTTGCGCTTGTTAAGGCTATAATGAATAACTACAAAAACGATTATGGAGTTATAAATAAAGAAAATGGAGTAGAGTTCTACTTTGATTTAGATAAAGAAAGATCTGAAGAATAAAAAAAGTATGGAATTATTTTATGATAAATTAAGTAATTCCATACATTTATTTTAACACTAAAATAAATGTTAAAAAATGTCCAAGAAAAAACTTTACAAATTATGTAAAATCCTAAATTCGGCAGTTGAAAAACTTAAAACGTTGGAGTTACTGATTTAAACTTAAATTAATTATGTGTACTGTGAACTATTTTTTAAAATTTATAGATTTTGTAATTTCATAGCCAGTTCTAAAGCTGAAATTTTCATACAATAAATTAGGAAAATTTTCAAAAAATATATTATTCTAATTAAATAGTGTTTTAGCGTTTTTAACAATTTATATGAAGTGTAATACTTTTGAAATTTTGAAATTTTGTAAGATAAAAGAGAAAAAAGTATTGCAAAAAACATACATATAGTATACAATAAAAGTATACTTAAAGAATAAGCTAACAAAGTAGAAAATAGTAGTATTAGTACAAATAAAAAATAGCGAAGTTCTTTAAAATAAAAAAGTATTAATAATACTAAAAAATACTTTGAAGTTTTAAAGATTTTAAGTAAAAAAGAATAAAAAATGACCAAAAGGGAAAAATAAAAAACAAAAAAACTAAAGAGAGGAGTAAATTTTTTATGAAAGAAGAAATAAAAAAGAGCTTCGCAAAAAGAGGAAAAGAAAGAGGAATAACGTTAATAGCATTAGTAATAACAATAGTAATACTAATAATTTTGGCAACAGTAAGTATTAATGTAGTGTTAGGAGAAGGAGGATTAATACAAAGAGCACAAGAAGGAAAGAGCTTAACAGACCAAGCGCAGACAGATGAACAGGAAGAATTAACAGGTGCAGAGGAATATATAAATGGGGTATTATCTGGAACAGAACAAACTCCAACACCTATAGGAAATGTTACAAAAGGAGAAATATTTGATGAAACAACAAAAGTAAGTGATGAAAGTGGAGACATATTGTATGTTCCAAAAGGATTTGGAATAGCAAGTGATTCACCAAATGAAATAGATGATGGAATAGTAATAACAAA
>CALXVB010000036.1 GCA_944391855.1 uncultured Clostridia bacterium
ACAAACAAGAAACGAATACAATTGATAGAAAGGTAGGTGAATACTCTGAAAATGACAAAAAAGAATGATAAGGATAAGAAGCAAAAAGACAAACTACCATTTGCAGTTTTTATATGTCCAAAATCAAATGTAGGTGATACTGGGGATTATAAACAGGTATTCACCGATATTATATCTGATAGAATACAAGAAAAATATAAATAAAAAAACAAGAACAAACTTTCGTAAATGTATTGAAGAATTGTTAGGATTATGATATAAATAGAAGAAATAAAAGAGATTTTAAGTTATTCGGAATTTCCGAACAACTTAAGGAAAAGAGGTATAAAATGGACGAAAATAAAATGCAATTAATAAATAAATTATTTAATAATGAAACAATAAGAACGATATGGGATAAAGATGAGGAAAAATATTATATCAGTATAGTAGATATTGTTGGTGTAATATCAGGAAGCAACAGACCAAGAAAGTATTGGAGTGATTTGAAAAAGAATTTATTAAAAGATGGATTTGAAGTGTCCGAAAAAATCGGACAGTTGAAATTAAAATCCCAAGATGGAAAATATCGTATGACAGATGTGTGTGATATTGAAGGAATGTTTCGTATAATAGAATCAATTCCTTCAAAAAATGCTGAACCAATAAAACAATGGTTAGCACATCTAGGAAAAGAAAGAGTTGATGAAACTTTTGATCCATCAATAGCATTACAAAGAGCGATTGATTTGTACCGAACAAAAGGATATGATGAAGAATGGATTGCTAAAAGAATGAAATCAATTCAAGAAAGAAAAAAATTAACTGATGTATGGAAAGAAAATGGAATTGAAAGTAATATTGAATATGCAATTTTAACAAATGAAATATATAAAGAATGGTCAGGAATGACAGCAAAAGAATATAAGCAATATAAAGGATTGAGAAAAGAAAATTTAAGAGATAATATGGACAATATAGAACTAATATTAACAGATTTATCAGAGGAAGCAACTAAGAGATTAGCAACTAAACAAAAACCAAATGGATTAAAGGAAAATATTAAAGTCGCTAAAATGGGAGGACATGCTGCGAAAGTTGCCAGGGAAGATATTGAAAAAAATCTTGGAGAGTCTGTTGTAACTAAAACAAATAAATTAAATTATAAATATATTGAGGAAGAAGAAAAACAAGTGGAATTAAAAGAAAATGATAAAAAGAAACTAAAATGATAGATAAAGGATTCAGTTGGTTAGTATCGCTATCTAACTGGTAACAAATTGTTACCAGTTCAAAGAAAATGAACTGTCAAGGATTTCTTTACAGTTCAAATTACTGTATATTTCAATAAAAAATGAACTTGCAATAAATTCTTGCAAGTTCAAATATCAATTAATAAGAAATGCTTATTAGTTCAAAAAAGTTCTAAAATTTCGGGAAGAGCCTTGAAATTTCAGAACTTTTAATATATAATAGCGACAATAAAACAATACATAAAATAAAATGTTATTGATACATTATAAATGGAGGTGCAAAATGAAAAAGTCTAATGAAGAAAAAAGAGTTGTAATTTATTGCAGAGAAAGTAGAGATGACTATGGTGAAAACTATGAAAGAATTGAAACACAAAGAGATTTACTTGTAAAATATTGTAAAGGACATGGATATACCAATATAGTTGATATTATAATGGATGATGACAAAAGTGGTACAGACTTTAGTAGATTTGATGATATAAGAGAAAGAGCAAAAAATAAAGAAATAGATGTAATTATTTTTAAAAACTCTGCAAGACTTGGAAGAAATCAAAAAGAGGCATTAGACTTTGTAGAATACTTAGAAGAACAAGGTGTAGAAATCATATTTGAAGATGAACAATATAATGAAGAAATGTTTGGACTATATGCGTGGTTTAATGAGAGAAGAGCAAGAGATGATAGTAAAAATATAAGAAGAAATTTAAGACATAAAATAGAAGAAGGAGATTTACTTGTGAAAGCAATTTATGGATATAATAAAGATGGAAAAAAATTAGTAATAAATACAGAAACAGCTCCAGTAGTACAAGAAATATTTGAACTATATTCTAAAGACTGGGGATATCAAAAAATTGCAACTTATTTAAATAAAAAAGGAGTACCAACACCATCACAGAGTAGAAATTTTGCAAATGCAAAACAAACTGCAAATTGGAAAGCACAGCATATAGTAAGAATATTAGATGACAGAAGATATATTGGAGATTATGTAGGTCGGACACACAGAAAAAGTAAGTTTTAAATCTAAGAAAACAAGAGTAAAAGATGAGTCAGAATGGACAATAATAGAAAATCATCATGAACCAATTATTGATAAAGAACTATTTGAAAAAGTACAAAAAATTAGAAAGAAAAGAAAAAAAGAAAGTGATAAATATAATAATGGTTTCAAGTTTGTAGATGTAGAAAATAATTTATATTCAGGACTTTTATATTGTGGAAGATGTGGAACTGCAATGTATAAAAGAAAAGGAACAAGTGGAACAAGAAAAAGACCAGATAGTTATTTATGTAAAAAATATAGCAATGAAGGTGCTATAAAAGATATAAGACCAGATTATGGTTGCAAACCACACAGAATACGAATAGAATATTTAGACCAAATCGTAAATGCTTATATAGATAACTTAATTAGCAATCCAGAATTTAAAGATTTTGTAATGAACAATGTAAAAGCAATTAATACAAATAAAGTTACTTTGGAGAAAGACTTAAATAAATATAAGCAAACTATAGAAAAACTAGAAAAACAATTCAAACAAGTATATGAAGATAAGCTAAATGACTTAATTCCAGAATTTATATATAAAGACAAAAAGCAAGAATTAGAAAAAAAGTTAAAAAACGAGAAAGAAAAACTAGAAGAAACTGAAAACAAGTTTAATACATTAAATAAACTAGAAGATAAAGAAGATTTAATTTTCAAAGCAATAGACGATATCAAAAAAAATGGACTAACAAAAGAAGAATTATCAAGGTTATTTGATAAAATTGTAGTATTTGATCCAAAAGAAATAACAAAAGAGCAAAAGGAAGAATATAACCTAAATAATGAAATGTACAAAGAACTCTATGAAAAAGGAGGCTTAGCATTCCATTTAAAATTCATGTATCCACAAACTATCACAAACAGGAGGATGCGATATTGGCACAAGACCAATCGACCTTCATTTAAAAAGTTTTGAAAAATTAGGAATAAATATTATAGAAAATGCTGGATTTATTGTATGTAAATGTGATAAAATAATAGGGGCAAACATAGACTTGGACTTTCCAAGCGTGGGTGCCACAGAAAATATAATATTAGCATCTGTATATGCAGAAGGAGTAACTAATATCACAAATGCTGCAAGAGAGCCTGAAATAGCTGATTTGGCTACATGTTTAAATAAAATGGGGGCTAAAATAGAAGGGGCAGGAACAAGTAATATACAAATAACAGGGGTCAAAAAATTAAAAGATATTAGTTATAATATTATGCCCGATAGAATAGAAGCAGGTAGTCTTTTATGTATGACTGCAGTTACAGGTGGAAAAATAAAATTAAATAATGTTATCCCAGAACATATTAACCCAGTAATAAATAAACTAGAAGAATGTGGTTGCAAAATAAAAAAAGAAAAACGAGCTATTTTATTAGAAGCGCCAAGAAGATTAAAAGCTGTAGATATAAAAACAATGCCATATCCTGGATTTCCAACAGATATGCAGTCAGTGTTTGCAAGCATTTTAACAGTGGCTAAAGGTACTTCTATTGTTATAGAAAATATATTCGAAAATAGATTTAGGTTTATGGCAGAACTAAAAAAGATGGGGGCTAAAATTACTATAGAAGGGAAAACAGCAGTAATAAAAGGTACAAGAAAATTATCTGGAACCAAAGTAGTAAGCACAGATTTAAGAGGAGGTGCAGCATTGGTTACAGCTGGACTTGTATCTAAAGGAAAAACAGAAATAACAAATATAGAATATATATTAAGAGGATATGAAGGTTTAGATAAGAAATTAAGAAATTTAGGTGCAAATATTAAGATAAAAGAAGGTGAGTAAATGCCAAGAGTAGCTAAGGATAAAGTGAATAACTCTAAGAAAAAAGTAAATAAAACAAAGAAAAAAATAAATGAAAATATAGTGAAAAATACAAAAGATGACAAATTCAGCTTTGATGAAGAAATTGTAATAGGCTTAAAAAGAATTGATGAACCAAAAGTAATACCAGAAAAAAAGAAGAAAAAACAAAAAGGTAAAAACACTAAAAAAGCCAAGAAAAATAAAACTACTGTAGATAATTATGAAGATAATGGCATAATAATTAAATCTAAATACATGAGTAATTATGAAGATGAAGACATATACGATAAAAGTAGACAACCGAAAAAAAATACTAAAGAGAAAAAGACAAAAAAAGAACCTAGAAAGCTAACAAAGAAGCAAGAAATATTAAAAAAGAAAAGAAAGAAAATCTTTAGAGTTATAAAAATACTAATGCTACTTGGAATAATAATTGGTGGAATTATATATGCTATGTTATCACCTATATTTAATATAAAAAATATAACTGTTACAGGAAATTCAAAAATTTCTGCAGAAACAATTATAAGTTTATCTGGACTTAACATTGACCAAAATATATTTAATTTTTGGACAGGCGATATAAAAGAAGCAGTAGAACAGAATGCATATATAGATACAGTAGAAGTAAAAAGAAAACTTCCTGATAGTATAGAAATAAATGTAAAAGAAAGAACAGCTACATATATGGTAACTTTAGGAAATGCGTATGTATATATAAATAATCAAGGATATATTTTAGAAATAACTTCTAAAAAACTTGAAGTACCATTATTAATAGGATATAATACTACAGCAGAAGAAATTGCCGAAGGAAATAGATTAAATGAAACAGATTTAGAGAAATTAAACGATATATTAAAAATAATGGAAGTTGCATCAAGTAGTAACAGTGGTATAAGTAGTTTAATTACACAAATAGATATTTCAGATAGAAGCAATTATATTTTAAGCATGCCAAAAGAAAAGAAAACAATATATTTAGGAGATACAACAAATTTAAGTACTAAAATATTATGGATTGATAAGTTTTTAGATGAGGAAAAGAAAAATGAAGGAACTATATATTTAAATGTAAACTTAAATACAGAAAGACCATATTTTAGGGAGAAGGTTTAAGGAGGAGATGTATTTGAATAAAAAGCAAATAGCGATTACTCTAGGTGTAATGTGCTTGCTATTAACTATCGCAATATGTGTTCAAATAAGGACAATGAATTCGGCAAGCTCAACCGTAGCACAAACTTTAGCTGATAATGGCTTAAGAGATGAAGTTCTAAAAATGAAAGAAAAGTATGATAATACATATAAAGAATTAGAAGATGCACAAAAAGAACTAGAAAAAATAAGACAAGCAGTTACTCAGAATGATAGTACAGCAGAAGCAAAAGAGCAAGAGCTTAAAGAAAATAACATGCTACTAGGAAACACAGACGTAACAGGAGATGGAGTTGAAATTATATTAGCGGACGCAAATGTTACAAACAGTTTTAATCCATCAGACCAAATTATTCATTTTGGAGATATACAATATGTGGTAAACGAATTAAAAAATGCAGGCGCTGAAGCAATTGAAATAAATGGACAAAGACTAGTTAATACTTCAGCTATTACATGTGAAGGAAACATAATAAAAATAAATGGAGAAAGAGTAGGTTCACCATTTTATATAAGAGCGATAGGTTCACAAAGTTTATTATATGGTGCTTTATCGAGAGCTGGCTCATATTTAGATTTCCTAAGAGATTATGGCAATATAGCAGAAATAACCAAAGCAGATGGAATTACTATACCTAAATATACAGGTGCTATAACATATAAATATATGAAAGAAGACAAATAGGAGAGTGAATCAGTGAAAAAAATAAAATTTAGAGTAGATATAACAACTGTTACAGTTGTGGTGTTTATTGTATGTATTGTTTTAGTAAGCGTTATGCTTATGCAATTTAGAACTGTAGAGCAAACAGATATAACAGAAATTGAAAACATGAGAGAATCGGAATTAAGGACAGCTCTTGCAGAATGGAAAACGAAATATGAAAAAGTAGAGATACAACTAGAAGATACAAATAAAAGAATAGAAGAATACAATAAAACAATAGAAGATAATGAAGCTGCTGCAGAATTGGTAGATGAAGAATTAACAGAATCAAATATATTAGTAGGAAAAACAGACGTATATGGAGAGGGAGTTATAGTAACTTTAAGTGATGGAACAAAAAAAGTAACTGCATCTGACCTTATTAATTTAGTAAATGAATTAAGATATGCAGGTGCAGAAGCTATATCAATAAATGAAATTAGAGTATTAGCTATGACAGATATAATTGATATGGCAGATTATTCATATATAATGGTAAATTTACAAAGATTACAAGGGCCTTATGTAGTAAAGGCTATAGGAGATAAGGACTATATATCTACTGTATTACAATTAAAAGGAAGCGGATTTGTGGATACTACCACCGGAATAAATGTAAACTTGGAAGTGAAAAATAGAGTAGATATACCAAAGTATAATGGAGAGATGGAAATCCAATATATGCAAGAAGCAGATAGTGAATAAATTATATAAAATAATAGGAGGTTATTATGATTTTAGCAGCAATAATATTGGGATGCGTCGTAGGTGCGTTAATAGGAATTAATATGCCAATGATTTCATATACATATTCGGGATATTTAGCAATAGCGATTATTGCAGCATTAGATTCAGTATTTGGAGGAATTGCTTCAACATTAAATAAAAACTTCGATTTAAAAATATTTGTAACAGGATTTTTTGGCAATGCTATTCTTTCAATACTATTAACATATCTTGGACAAAAATTAAATGTGGACATATATTTAGCAGCCATAGTAGTTTTTGTAGGAAGAATGTTTAATAATTTGGCAATAATAAGAAGATATTATATAGAAAAATGGACAAAAAATAGAGAAAAAGGAAGAAAAGTAAAAGTAGAAGAAGCGACAAAAAAATTAGAATAAATTTAAAGAAAATTACGGAAGTCTTATTTTTATCCTAATGTTTCAAAAATATTACAAAAATATTACAAAAATATTACAAATTCTATTGACATTTTTTTTAAAATGTAATATTCTAATGAACAAATAAGAGCAGAAAAAATGGAGGAATGTGTCTTGGCTATAGGAGATATTATCGTAGGAATGGACATTGGAACTTCAAAGGTAAGCTTGGTTATCGGAGAAGTTAATAATTTTAACCAAATAGAGGTCCTATGCACAACAAGTTGTAAGTGTAGTGGTATAAAAAAAGGAAAAATAATAGACGAAAATGAAATAGTATCAGCAGTTTCAAAGCTCATAAAAGAGGCAGAATCAGAGCTTGAAATGGAAATAAACTCAACATACTTAACTATACCAGGTAAATATGTTACAATAGTGCAAAACAGTATTACAAAAGAAGCCAAAGATAAATATGCAGGAATTTCTGGAAAGGATGTAAGTAATGCAATATCACAAGTAAAAGATATTGATATGCCAGAAGGAATGCAAATTATAGATATTGTTACAGATGAATTTATATTAGATAATGGAAAAGTTGTAAGTGATCCAGTTGGAAGCTTGAGTTCTAACTTTACAATAAAAGCTCAAGTTGTTCTTGCAAATAAAGAGTACATGAAACAATTAGCAAATATTTTCAGAAGGGCTGACATTGATATAGATGGTTTAGTTCCTGTAACACTTGCAGAAAGAAGTTTAGTATTAGATGGTAATGAATTAAATGACAATATTATGTTGTTAGATATAGGGGCGGGAAATACAGATATAGGTGTTTTCGAAGGATTATCTTTCTCATACACAAATACAATACCACTTGGTGGAGATAGTATTACAAATGATATTGCATTAGTACTAAATATATCTGAAGAAGAGGCAGATAGACTAAAGCATCAATATGGTTTGGCATTAAAATCATTTATAGATAATGATAATGAAATACTGCTAAATACTTGTAAAGATGAAAATAGAAGAGTTATAAAAAGTTCTGAACTAATAGAAATAATAGAAGCAAGAATTGAAGAGATTTTTTCATTAGTAAATAGAGATATAACGGCACAAGGAATAAAACCAAGAATAAATAATGTAATACTAACAGGACAAGGAATAACAAGCATAAATAAAAGTGATGTGGCTGGAAAAATAATTTTAAATATACCAGTTAAAATATCTACAGGAAGACTAGTAAGCACAGTAAGACCAGAATATAGAACAGCTTATGCACTAGTAAGATATATTGCATCAAGACCTTTTGCTAAAAACTTATCTAGCAGTATAGACTCAAGGTCTAAAGAAAATATTTTTAAAAATATTATTGATAGAATTAAAGAATTTTTTTATTCTTAAATAAAAATTAAAAATAAATAAATTTAAAATTATAGAGGAGGATAAGCGTTATGTTCATGGATAACACAGACGAAAATGTAATGATGGATGGAACAGCTACAATTAAAGTAATAGGAATTGGTGGCGCTGGAAACAATGCAGTAAATAGAATGGTTGATTCTGGAATTAAGGGTGTTGAATTTATAACAGTAAATACAGACAGACAAGCATTAATGCTATCAAAAGCTGCATCAAAAATACAAATAGGAGAAAAAATAACAAGAGGTTTAGGTGCTGGTGCAAACCCAGATATAGGTGCTCAAGCAGCAGAAGAAAGCAAATCTGAAATAGCAGAAGCTTTACGTGGTGCAGACATGGTATTCGTTACTGCTGGTATGGGAGGCGGAACTGGAACAGGTGCTGCGCCAATAGTAGCAGCTACTGCAAAAGAAATGGGAATCCTAACAATAGGTGTTGTTACAAAACCATTTACATTTGAAGGAAAGAAACGTTTATCTCAAGCAGAGCGTGGAGTAGAAAGTTTAAAAGGAAAAGTAGATACATTAGTTGTAATACCAAACGATAAGTTATTACAAATAATAGATAGAAAAACATCTATAGTAGAAGCATTTAAAATGGCTGATGATGTGTTAAGACAAGGTGTACAAGGTATATCAGACTTGATCGCAATTCCAGGTTTAGTAAACCTAGATTTTGCAGACGTTAAAACAATAATGCTAAATACAGGTATGGCACACATGGGTGTTGGTAGAGCATCAGGAGAAAATAGAGCAGAAGACGCGGCAAAACAAGCTGTACAAAGTCCATTACTAGAAACATCAATAGAAGGTGCAAGAGGAGTAATAATAAATATTACAGGTGGAACAAACTTAGGATTACACGAAGTAAATACAGCAGCAGAACTTATCCAACGCAGTGTAGATCCAGAAGCAAATATCATCTTTGGTGCAGTTATAGATGAAAGCCTAGATGAAGATATCATTATTACAGTAATCGCAACTGGATTTGAAAAAGAACCAGGAATAAGCTCTGGCATTCCTGTAGGAGAAATTGTAGAAAAGGCATGGGATAAAAAAATAAATTCTATACCTAATCCAACAGATAATTCAAATTCAGCAGATAACTTGGACATACCATCTTTCTTAAGGAATAAAAGAGGAATAAATAAGTAGAATAACAAAACAATTTCTACATATATACAAGTATAGGAAAGAAATAATCGAATTTAGTAGATTATTTCTTTTTTTCGTGCCTATGAAATGACACATTTTTTAGAATTAAAGTTGTACAATATGAATGCTAAACAAATAACATTAAAAATGGAGGAAATTAGTGACTATTTATGTGGACATAGTATTGTTGGAAAACCTATGCATGAACTATATAATTTTATTTGGAACAGCGTATATCATTAAAATTAAAATAAAACAAGTAAGAATTATCTTAGCTAGTTTATTAGGTGCAGTATATGCGGTATTAGCATATGCAGAAATTTTTCCAATGTATGCAAGCTTAATAACTAAAACAATATTATCAATTTGTATGACATACATAGCATTTAACCCTAAAAAAATAAAAGGGTTAATAAAAGAACTAATAGTATTTTATTTGGTATCATTTGCACTAGGAGGATGTGCTTTTGCACTTCTATATATAGTACGACCACAAGATATTTTCATGAAAGATGGAGTATATATAGGAACATATCCTTTAAAAATAGCACTGCTTGGCGGAATTGTGGGATTCATAATAACATATATAGCTTTTAAAATTGTAAAGACGAGAATAACAAAAAACGAAATAATATATAAAGCTGTGATAAATATAAGTGGAAAACAATTAGAGATAAATGTACTATTGGATACAGGCAATATGTTAAAAGATCCTATTAGCGGAGACTCAGTTATAATGATTGAAAAAAACAAACTTAATTCAATATTTCCTGAAAAAATACTAAATAACATAGATAAGATTTTAGGAGGTGATTTAGAAAGTGCAGAAAGTTTAGAGTATAGAAAAAGATTAAGATTTATTCCATTCACGTCTGTTGGAAAACAAAATGGGATGCTACTTGGTATTAAAGCAGATTTTATAACAATAATTACAGACGTAGAAGAAATTATAAATAAAAGGGCGATTATTGGGATTTATGAAAAAACATTTAGCAAATCTGGAAAATATTCTGGACTTATAGGATTAAATATTTTAGAGAGGAGTGAAGAAAATGAATATCTTACAGATATTAAAAAATAGTATAAACACATTGTATGTTAAATATATAGGAGATGATAAAACCGAAAATCTTCCTATATATTATATAGGAGGAAGTCAAACACTCCCACCACCACTAGAGCAAAAAGAGGAAGAAGAAGTTTTAGAAAAATTATCTAATGGAGATGAATCGGTAAGAAAAATATTAGTAGAAAGAAATTTAAGGTTAGTAGTATATATAGCAAAAAAATTTGAAAACACGGGAGTTGGATTAGAAGATTTAATTTCTATTGGAACTATTGGATTAATGAAAGCAATTAATACTTTTAATACAGATAAAAATATAAAACTTGCAACATACGCATCAAGGTGTATTGAAAATGAAATATTAATGTATTTAAGGAGAAGCAATAGAATAAAGGGAGAAATATCTATAGATGAACCTCTTAATCAAGATGGAGATGGAAATGAGCTATTGCTTTCAGACATATTGGGAACAGATCCAGACATAACTTCAAGAAGAATTGAAGAAGAAGTGGACAAAAAATTATTACGAGCTTCAATAAAAAAACTCAATAACAGAGAAAGAAACATAATGGAATTAAGATTTGGATTTGTAAGTGGAAACGAAAAAACTCAAAAAGAAGTTGCAGATATGCTTGGAATTTCTCAAAGTTACATATCAAGATTAGAAAAGAAAATTATTGGAAAGATAAAAAAGGAAATAATTAGCAAAACAGGTTAAATGTATAAATCTCCCTTTTTTGGAAATACTAGAAATAGCAATTTTCAAAAGGGAGGTTTTTTCTTGATTAATAAAGTAGAAATATGTGGTGTCGACACCTCAAAGCTACCTATATTATCAAACGAAGAAAAAATAGAACTATTAAATGGAATAAAAAAAGGAGACAAAGAAGCCAGAACAAAATTTATAAATGGAAATTTAAGATTAGTATTAAGTGTAATAAGAAGATTCTTTAGTAAAGGGGAAAATGCAGATGACTTATTTCAAATTGGTTGTGTTGGTTTAATAAAAGCAATAGACAATTTTGAAATGGAACAAAATGTTCAATTTTCAACTTATGCTGTACCTATGATAATAGGAGAAGTAAAAAGGTATTTAAGAGATAATAATTCAATAAGAGTTAGTAGATCTATTAGAGAGCTAGCATATAAAATATCTGCAGAGAAAGACAGATTTATAAAAGAAAAAGAAAGAGAGCCAACAGTTGATGAGCTTGCAAATATTTTAGAAGTATCAAAAGAAGACATAGTGATGAGTTTGGATGCTATACAAATGCCAGTTTCTTTACAAGATCCTGTTAGTGGAAATAATGTAGATAATATAAATATAGAAGATCAAATAAGTGACAAAAGAAATAGTGATACTTACTGGGCGGAAACTATTACGATTATTGAAGCAATGAAAAAGTTAAATGATAAAGAAAAGATAATTATAGGAAAGAGATTTTTTGAAGGAAGGACACAAATAGAAGTAGCAGAAGAAATTGGAATATCTCAAGCACAAGTATCTAGGTTAGAAAAAAATGCAATAAATCATATAAAAAGATTATATAAATAAGAGATAAATAATATCTCTTATTTTTGGGGGTTATATAAAATTACTATCATAAATATATGTAATGAATATTATAATATATAAAGGAATATTTTATAAGGAGTTACATTTATGAGTCAAAAAGGAATGGATTTTAAACATAAAGAAGTAATAAATATAAAAGATGGAAGAAAACTAGGATATGTTCAAGACGTTTGTGCGGATTTGGAAACAGGAACTATAACTAGTATAATTGTTCCTGGAAATAATAAATTTATGGGCATATTTTCAGGAGGAAATGAGGTAGTAATACAGTGGCAAAACATAAAATGTATAGGTGAGGACGTTATATTGGTAGATATATAAAAAAAGTAACAAAATTCCTTAAATTTCTACAAAAAAAGTATTGACTTTAAAGATTGGTTATGGTATCATTATAAATGTACCGAGGATAAATATGAAAAATGTAAGTATAAATTAGTAAAGTATATGCAAAAGAACTAAAAAACACACCAATACTAGTTTATTATTTTGCACTTTTTGAGACCATAAAAAAACTTGAAAAAAGTTTCAAAAAAGTATTGACATATAAATCCAAAAGTAGTAAAATAAATTGCGTTCTACCTTAAAGGAGAATTGAGAAAAAATAAAAGCACATTGAAAAGTAAACAATAAACTTTGAGAAACCAATAAAGCGGTAGTAAAACTACCAAAAAGAA
>CALXVB010000037.1 GCA_944391855.1 uncultured Clostridia bacterium
AAAAACAAAAATATAAAAACGAGATGTGGACAACACTTTTTAGAAAAAAGTTGTTGCATTGGCAATGAAAATTTTGCTCAAGGAGAAAAAGACGTCAAGTGAAAAGTTAAATGCAATTCTGTAAAGTAAAAGCAATTTGTACGATTAAATGCAGTTTAAAAGCAATATTTTTATCTTAAAGTATTGCTTTTTTCTAGTTTATTTTGTAAAATTAAAGTATAAATTCAGGAAAACTTGCATAACAAACAAGCCAAATTGCATTTGATTTTTTTAGAGTAAAACTAAAAGCTATTTGACTCTAGTTTGTAAAATATTTAATTATGCAAATGTTTTTGGTTAATGTTTAATATTAATTGTTTAGAAAAGGCGAGGAGTGGTAGTAACCTCGTCTTTTTCTATCTTTTGTATATTTAATTTATCAGCTAACTTTTTTCCGTAAATAAATGTAAATATCTCATAAGGTGTTTTGTTGCCTAGAGATTCTCTAGGTACTGAATTTATGTGAGAAAACATTAAATCAACTTTATCTTGTATTAAGTCATGCCAGTCTTGTCCGCTAGGTAAGATTTCTCTAACAAAATTATGATTGTTTTCTACATGCGGTTTTTGACTAGATTGTTGTGGATCACAATAGAATATTTTACTTCTAATTTCTCCTGTTTCAATATTGATTTCAAATAGCTGTGGCTTACCAAATTCAGTTCCTCTATCTGTTAGTAAAAGAGAAAACAGTTTCTTAAATTCTTCATCAGATAGTTTATCTTGAAGTTTGTTTAATGCCTTTGACATAGAATCGGCTGTTTTATCTTTGTGTAGTATACCAATCATAAATGAAGTATTTTCAAATATGAAAGTTTGAATATATGGACCAGATTGATTATTGTATACAGTATCCATTTCTGTTGTTGGAACATTAGGGTTAAGTATTTTGTAATCAAGGTAATCAGCATATGTTCTTCCTTCGTAATTTTCTGGTTCTTTACGTTTTTTCAATTTCTTTTTAGATACTTTCCTTCTAACTTTTCTTTTAAGAGTTAAATTAGTAACATCCCAGTCTTTAAATAATCCCATTTCTATGTAATTATATATTGTTTTTTCGCATAATTTTATTTCAGGATGATTATTTAAGATTGTATAGATAGATTGCCCTTTTTTAACAAGAGGACAGATAATATGAGCTAATTCAATTAATTCAGAAGTATTTAAATTAACACCCTGTCTAGAATCTTTTAAAGTATATTCATAGCTTTTTTGTGCATCTTCAGCTTTGTAGAAATATTTGTCTAAATTGCAAGATTTTAATTTATCACAATTATTGCAAACACCAATATTTCTGTCCCTATCTTTACAAGGAATTGGTTGGAATATTCTACATTTTCCTGTACATTTTTTGCAATTAATGAAATACTTACAGTTGTAAAGATTATCATTTTTTAAAGGATTGTGAGGTTTTAATTTTTTATGTTTGTTAATTTCTCTTGCGATAGTAGATTGACTTTTATCTAGCTCATTAGCAATTTCAAACTTTCTATGTCTTTGGTTCAACATTTCTTCTATTTTAATTCTTTGGCTTAGAGTGAGTTGTTTGCTTTTTTCAATCATATCTATTACTCCATTTCCACCAAAAACACTTGCATATATATTATACTAAAATTGCGTTAAGTTGTACATTAAGGGTCGGTGTAAGACTAATTTCTATTTATGTATTTAAGAATTGCTTTTACTTTTTCACTTGACGAAGGAGAAAAAGATAAAAAATATTTAAAAATTCCTTGATTTATTTTTACACAAATGATACAATATTTTAGTAAAAGTATATAATTATATGCTTTTGGTACAATTTTATGATGGTGATTAAGATGCCAATTTATACAAAAGCAGGACTACCTGTAAATGAAATTTTAAGAAGGGAAAAAATACAAATTCTAGAAGAACTAGAAAACAAAAATTATTTTGAAGGAGAAAGCAAAATTTTAGAGGTGGCTATATTAAATTTAATGCCTCTAAAAGAAGATACAGAATTACAATTATTAAGAAAATTATCAGCTTCAGGAAAAAACATTAAAATAACATTTGTAAATGTTATGTCATATAAAAGTAAAACAACTGCGCTAGAACACATGGAAAGATTTTATTCTACATTTGAAGAAATAAAAAATAAATACTTTGATGGTTTAATTATAACTGGTGCACCAGTAGAACAAATGCCTTTTGAAGAAGTAGACTACTGGGACGAACTTGTTAAAATAATGAACTGGTCAGAAGAACATGCAAAATCAACATTACATATATGCTGGGGTGCACAAGCAGGATTATATTACCACTATGGAATAGACAAGCACTTAATACCAAATAAAATGTTTGGAATATTTGAGCATAAAATAAATGATAAAAATTCGAAAATATTATCAGGATTTAATGATAACTTTAAAGCACCACATTCAAGACATACAACTGTATATAAGGAAGATATAGAAAAGGTGCCAGAATTAGAAATTGTTTCAGAATCAGATAAAGCAGGAGTATTTATAGTAGAAAACAAAGATAAAAACCAATTATTTGTTACAGGACATTTAGAATATGCAGTAGATACATTAGATAAAGAGTATAAAAGGGATTTATCTAAAGGACTAAAAATAGAAATGCCAGAGAATTATTATTTAGATAATAATCCAGAAGAAGGACCTGTTTTTAGTTGGAAAGAAAATGGCGACAAAATATATTCAAATTGGGTAAATTATTATTTATAATAAATTATATATTTTCTATTGATATTTTTGCTATTGTATTATATTATAAACGAGAAAATAATTTAGCAAAAACATAATAACTAATACATTTAGAAAGAATATATATACATAGAAAAATAATTGAAAATTAAGGAGGAAATACTAAATAATGAAGAAGAAAATAGCAGCAATAATTATGATAGTTATGCTTATTTTAGGATTATGTGCAACTTCAATATATGCAACAGACACAAACGTTACAACAAATTCAGTAGACTTAAAAAACGATGCAACAGTAAATTTAGAAAAAATAAAAGATAGAGAATTAGAAACATTGCAAGATTATCAAGAATCTTATGGTGATAATACTTATGGTTTAGTTGCATATATTTTAAATATAATCAGATTATATAGTATACCATTTGGATTTGTAGGAATAGCAATAAGTGGTATTTATAGATATATAATAGGAATAAGAAAACTAGATGTTAGAGATAAAGGCTTTGGCGCTATGATAGGAATTATAACAGTAATGGTAATATGTCAAGTTTTACCATTAGTGTTTGCAATAGTTGTAAAAGGCTGGAGGGGTTAGCTAATGAAGGTATTGTTTGCCGTTAATAATGAGAGTATTTCAGAATCAATTATAAAGAAATATCAGCAAGAATACAAAGAGATTATATCAAGTAAAAATGTGTATTACTTTGATGCAATCACGCGAGAATTACAAAAAGATAAAACTTATGATAGAATAGTTATAAGTGAAGACGTAGAACCATTTGCAAATAATAATTATGGTGTAATAGATAAATTTATATTCGAAAGATTAGATAATATAAGCGATGAAGCTACTACAAATGATGGGCAAGATATACCAATAATTTTAATATGTGCAGATAGAAGAACAAAATCAGAGAATATATTAGTAAAACTATTTGGGATTGGTATATATAGTGCATTACTTGGACAAGATAGAACCATATCAAAGGTATGTGAATTAATAAACAAACCTCGTAGTAAAAAAGATGCTAAAATCTATTATAGAATAGAAGCAGATGATGTTGAATATAAAGCAGAGAGCGAAGGAGACGTAAATGAGGTTGAAATTCAGAACATTTTAGCACATTACAAAAGATTAGGAAAAAATGAAGCAGAATATGTAAAAAGTTTTGACAATATAGCTGAACAATATACGGATGCTCAATTAAGAGTAATTTGCAAATTTTTACCGTTAAATGTAAAAGCTGTACTTGAAGCTGAATCTCAAAAATACCAAGAACTTATTACATTTGGAACAGTAACACCAAGTATTAGTCAAGGAAGACAAAGAAAAGACAAGTATGTTCCAAATCAAGATTATCAAAATAGAAAGAAAAAGAATACGACTGAAGCTACTACAAAGCCAGATATTTTGGAAAAAAACATAGGAAAATCAGAATTAACAAAACCTGTAATTATACCAAGAGTGGCTGGAGTAAAGAAACAAGAAAATGTAGAGTATACAAGAGAGAACAACGTGGCAAATCCTATATCTAATATGGCAACTTCTGTAAATCAGATGCCTAAAGTAACTACTACTACTCAAAATGTTTCTGAAGAGCAAAGAGTAGAAAATAATAATAAAGAACAGGAATTAAATCAATCAGAAATAGAAGATATATTACAATCAGTGGAAACAGATATAGCAGAAGAGCCTCAAAAGAAAAGAAGAGGTAGACCAAGAAAAGTTCAGCCGGCTAGCGAAGTAGAAGAACAAAGCAATGTGCCTAAGAGAGGAAGAGGCAGACCAAAGAAAGTTCAGCCAATAGAGGAAAGTACAAAAGATACGCCAGAAGAAGATGAAGTTGATTTATTTGGTTTAGGCAATGAACAAAATAATGAACCTGCATCAGGAGAGCTTATTTTACCAGGATTAGAGGATGAGCATGAAGATGATACTATAACAAGTGCATCTAATACAAATAATGAAGAAGATGTAGACTTATTTAATCTAGGTAATAATGAACCAAGTGAAAATATAAGAACAAATTCTAGTATAGGATATAGCCAAAGTCAAGAACAAGAATATGTTCCAAATACAAATGTTAGGGACGTTGAGCCTACAAGAGGATATGAGCAAAGAGATAATTCGAACTTAAAAAGCTTGCTAAGTATGTCAAATAAGTTAGTAGCATTTGTAGGAACTTCAAAAAATGGAACTTCATTTTTGGTAAACAGTACAGCAGAACTTCTATCTAAAAAGGGTATAAAAACTGCAATATTAGATTTAACACAAAATAAAAACTCATATTATATATATACTCAAAATGATGAAGAATTAAGAAAAGTTGCATTTTCATGTGTAGATAATTTACAAAATGGAATTGCAAAAGGAATAGAAGTAAATAAAAATTTAACAGTATTTACAACACTTCCAGACAGAAATGTGGACTTTAATGATTATCAAAATATACTTACAACATTAACAAAAAATTATTCATTAGTAATAATGGATTGTGACTATGAAACAAATTATGAATATTTTGATTGTGCACAAGAAATATATTTAGTACAAAGTTTTGATATTTTAACAATTCAGCCATTAACAGCATTTTTAAGAAATTTAAAATCAAAAAATATACTTGAACCAAGTAAATTAAGAATAGTACTAAATAAAGTGTTAAGAGTTAGAAGTATAACAGAAAGAGTAATTATCGGGGGAATGTCTTCATATAATGACCCTTCAATGTCATATATGACAGAACTTTTTGATAAAGACAACGTAAAATTCTGCAGTATTCCATTTGACCAAGAGGCATATTCAAGATATTTAGATGGATTAGTTAATTGCGAAATATCAACAAAAGGATATCCAAAAACATTAATAGCAAGCTTAGAAACTTTAACAAATATGATGTATCCTTTATTAAGTAATGATAGACCAGCTAATAAATTTAACACATATAACCAAACAACAAATAATTTTTCAAGTAATATGAATGAAACACTAAATAAAATGAAAAATAGATATTAATATAATATAAAGAGAGCAAAAGGGGTGATATCTTTTGATAATAGCGGTAATATTAATACTAGTAGTTATAATAATATTACTAATGGTATATAATATGTCCATACATAAAAAAATAGCTAATTTTAATAATTTAAATCAAAAAGTAACAAATTTAAACATATTACAAGATTTTATGGACACAATAAGTAAAACATCATCAGTAGAAGAAAAGATAAATCAAATAAATAATATTATTATTGAAAGATATCAAATAAAATATTCTACAATAGTAGTATATGATGGAACAAAATATGTAGTAAGAGCATCCAATGTAGACCCAAAACATTGGGAAGCACTAAGCGACTTACAGTCAGAAGATATTTTTAAAGAAAGTATACAAACTTCTATACCTAAATATGTAACAGTAGAAGCAGAAGGTGAAAGATTACCATATCAAAAAATGGAATTTGCTAGAGCAAAATGTGCAATGTTCTTTCCACTATATATAGATAATGTATATATAGGATATTGGCTTTTAGAAGGAAGTCAACCACATGAGTTTGATTCAATAGATACCACAATGCTAGAAGTTATTAGAAATAATATTGTTGCAATATTAAAAACAGTACAAAATCAAAAAATAATTGAAAGCATTGTAAGAGATGATAAATATAGTACATTAAAAACAGCAGAATATTTATACGGAGAAGGAAGAAAAACAATAGATCAATATACAACATCTACAGTTTGTATGTTTAAGATAATAAATATAGAAGAAATAAATGAAGACATAAGCAGAAAAACTGGAGATACTATAATCACTAAAGTTTGTGAAATAATAAAATCAAACTTATCAAATGAATATATCTTTGTAAGATACATGGGACCTAAATTTGTTATAGTATTTTCAGGAATAGAAAGGTCAGCAGTAGCAAGCTTTGTAGAACAAATAAAACAAGAAGTAGAAGAAATAGAAGTAGAACCAGTAGACGTAGAATTTGAAGATGCAGAAGATATTATTGCAAAACCAAAAATAAATGTTATAATATCTACATATTATAAAGGTACTGCATTAGAAGGAGTCCTAAAAAAAGAAGAAGAATATTTAGATAATGCAGACAAAAATGAAAACAAAATAAGCGAATTATAAGGAGGTACGAGAAAATGTCAATGATGGATGAAACAGTAAGCTTTAAAGTTGAGAAGGATAAAAGTGTAAAAGCAAGAGAAATACTTAAAGAAGTATATAATGCTTTACAGGAAAAAGGATATAATCCAATAAACCAAATTGTAGGATACATTCTATCAGGAGACCCTACTTATATAACGAGCCACAATAATGCAAGAAATTTAATTAGGCAAATAGAGAGAGACGAGCTATTAGAAAGAATGGTAAAAAACTATATAGGATTAGATGAATAAAATGAGAAAATTAGGAATAGACTATGGTGATAGCAGGGTAGGACTAGCTATAACAGATGAGCTAGGAATAACAGTACAAGGCTTAGAGACAATCCATCATAAAGGAAACGATAAAATAGTATTAAAAAGGCTAGAAGAAATTTTTAGCAAATATGAAATAGATACTATTGTTGTAGGGTTACCTATTAATATGAATGGAACGAAATCTGAAAGAGTAGAAGTTACAGAAAAATTTATTCATAAGCTTAGATGCAAATTTAATAAAGTAAAAATTGAAGAAGTTGATGAAAGGCTAACTACTGTGGCAGCACATAGAACAATGAATTATTTGAATATAAACAAGAATGAAAAAAGAAATATAGTAGATACAATTTCTGCAGTATATATATTAGAAACATATATGAATAAAATCAAAAATGAAGACCAAAAGAAAAAATAACATAAATAAACAGATATTAATTTTAAATAATATAAATAAATATATTTTGAAAGGAGAATATAGTAATGAGTGATGATGTAAAGAACATTCCAAACGAGCAAGAAGGAGAGGAATTAGATAATATAGTAGTACTAAATGACGAAAATGGCGATGAAATCGAATTCGAATTTTTAGACCTAATTGAATATGAGGGAGAAGAATATGTAGTTCTACTACCAAATGATGAAGATGAAGCTGACGAAGTTGTAATACTAAAACTAGAAGATACAGATTCAGAAGATGAAGAATCTTATGTAAGTGTAGACGATGAAGAAGTATTACACAATGTATTTGAAATATTCAAAGAAAAATTTAAAGATGAATTTAATTTTATAGACGAATAGTATAATTAATATAAAAATTTAATTAAATAAATAATTAAAATAAAGGAGAATACTAGTTTTTAGTATTCTTCTTTTAGTTATATATTTAATACATAAATATGATACATTGAATATATCTATTTAAAGCTTAAAATAACAAATAATAAAATAGGACAAAAGTATTGTAATCTATACAAAATATGTTACAATATACTTATATTAGTAAACTATTTGGAATATTTAAGGAGGAAATTTACATATGAAAAATTTTTCAAGTTGGTTAATAGCAATGTTTGCATTTATGTTTTGGGGATTTAGATTAGTAGGAACAACACTATCTTCAATAGGAATTGACTTTATGTTTGTACCTAATAATATGACAATGGAAATAGCACTACTTTTCATAACATTTATATGTATATGTTTTATGATGAAAAGAAAATTATTAGCAGCAGTAATATATTTAATAGCACATTTTATGTACTATGGACCAACATTTGTAACTCATTTTATGCAATTACTTGATAATACTCTTGATACAACATTATACATGAGCATATTATTTGAATTCTTTGCATTAGTTTTACCAATAGCTGCTCTATTTGACATATTACTAGACAAAAATAGAAAAGCTCATCCAACAGATAAAAAGACTGATTGGTTTTACAAAAACAAAGATTATGATAGAAAACTAGATGAAAGAGCAGATAAGAATAATTATAGAACGTTATAATTAAGATCTACTTCCCTCCCATAAAATTGGGAGGGTGTATTTTATAATAAGTAAAAAGTATGATATAATATTAAATAGGTAATTTATAATTTTGAAGAAAGTTATAGAGATAGGAAGTGAGTATATGGAAATAAACAATCAAGAAGTAAATACAAGAAAAAGTGGAATTAATTGGTATCCAGGACACATGGCAAAAACAAAGAGGCAAATTATAGAGGATTTAAAATTAATAGACGTTGTAATAGAAATCTTAGATGCTAGAATACCAATATCTAGTAGAAATCCTGATATAGAAGAATATACAAATAATAAAATGAAAATAATTGTTTTAAATAAATATGATTTGGCTGACGAAAACCAAAACAAGAAATGGATAGAACATTTCAAAGCAAATGACATAGAAGCAGTTTTAGTAAATTCAAATTCAGGAGAAGGAATAAATAAAGCAATAAATAAAGTAGAAGAAGTATATAATAAAGGAAAAAAACAATACGAAGATAAAGGAAGAATTGGAAAATCTATTAGAGTCATGATACTTGGAATACCAAATGTTGGTAAATCTTCTTTTATTAATCGTATATCTAAAAAAAATGTAGCTATAGTCGGAAACAAGCCAGGTGTAACTAGACAAAAGCAATGGATACGAATTAATCA
Organism: uncultured Clostridia bacterium; assembly: GCA_944391855.1. GTDB lineage: Bacteria > Bacillota > Clostridia > TANB77 > CAG-508 > CALXVA01. The sequence continues at coordinate 9,332 of CALXVB010000037.1, forward strand.
AAATATTGAGTTATTGGACACTCCAGGAATATTATGGCCTAAATTCGAAAGTGAAGAAGTTGCTTTAAATTTGGCATATACTGGAAGTATAAAAGACGAAGTAATCGAAATAGTAGAAGTTAGCTTTAATTTACTAAAATTACTTTTAAATAGACATATAGATAAATTATTGGAAAGGTATAAACTAAATAAAAGTGAAATAGAGGAAATATTTGAGCTAGATATAGAGGAAAATGAGAAAATATATGAAGTCATGAAATTAATAGGCAAAAAAAGAGGGGCATTAATTTCAGGTGGAGAAATTGATACTGAAAAAGTTGGTAGAATTATACTAGATGATTTTAGAAGTGGAAAAATAGGAAGAATAACATTAGAAGAAGTTAAGGATTAAATTAATATTTTCTAAACATAAAATAATTGTTAAGAAATAAAAAATAAAGTTAAATAAAGAAGCAGGAAGGAATAGAAATGATAGAAATAATAAAAAGACCGGAAAATATATCAGAAGTAAATACAATGTCTCCACTTACTTGGGCATATATAGGAGATAGTGTATATGAGCTATATATAAGGCAATACCTAGTAAATACAACTAAAGTAAAACCACATAAATTACATGTAGAAGGAATAAAATATGTAAAAGCAGGGGCACAAGCAAATATATTAGAAAAAATAGGTCCAAAACTAACAGAAAGAGAACAAGAAATTGTAAAAAGAGGAAGAAATGCAGAAAACCATCATCTTCCCAAAAATGCTACAGTGCAAGAATATATGTATTCTACAGGATTTGAAGCATTAATAGGATATTTATATTTAACTAAACAAGATGAGAGGTTAAAGGAAATTTTAGAGCTTTGTATCATTGAAAAAAATAAAGAAAATTAATCTAAATAATATTATAGTATTATTAAAAAATAAAAAAGATAAAGCAATAAATAAAGCTTTATCTTCTATTTTTGGTGACCCCTACGGGAATCGAACCCATGATTCAGCCTTGAGAGGGCTGCGTCTTAACCGCTTGACCAAGGGGC
>CALXVB010000038.1 GCA_944391855.1 uncultured Clostridia bacterium
ACAGATAGTGGAACAAAGGTAGAGGAAGGTATTGTGATTGAGGATGATAACGGTAACCAATTTGTGTGGATACCAACAGGAACATATAATGTAACAACAGAAGTAGATAAGGATGGAACACAAGATGGAAAACTAACAAATGAATTAACCAGAAGGCAATGGGCAGGAAAAAATGTAGAAGCGGAACCAACGCCAGTAAATGGAGATAGTGTAATTAATTCATATTATTATGGAGAAGGAGATAGCCGTTCAGTAGCATATGGTGAAATTGATGCTTTTCTAGCAAGTGCAAAGCCAGTATCAGAAGGTGGACATGGAGGTTTTTATATAGGACGTTATGAGCAAGGAACAGGAAATGTATGTAAAGCAGGAGTAGATGCTTATGTAAATGTAACAAGAGATCAAGCAAAAGAGCAAGCAGAAGCAATGTATAGTAGTAATGGTGAAATAAAAGCAACAAGTCAGTTAATAAGTAGTTATGCATGGGATACAGCATTAAATTTTATCTGTCAGACAAATGAAGAAGGATATTTATTAGCTACAACAACAGATGATGCTTATGGAAATATAGATACAGGTGATAAAACACAAACAGCAGGATACCCAGCAGATTGTTATAGTAATATCTATGACTTTTTAGGAAATTGTTTAGAATGGACAACAGAGTACTCGAGCTACCGCAACGCTCCTTGTGTCCACAGAGGTGGTAATTACGGCAGCATCTACAGCTACTTTTACGCAGCTAATCGCCACTACAACTTTGCGAGCTCTAGCGCTACCTTCGATTCCTTCAGGTCTCAGCTTTATATGTAGGTCTGAAAGCTGAATAGAAAAGAGGAAAAAAGAGGTAAAATAGAGAGTGTTAAAATATAACTGTGTAAATTCAGAAAAATAAATTTTTGAATTTGCACAGTTTGTTTATAAGATAATAAAAATGTAGTTTTTTTCGACATAGAGATGTAGGAAAACCTACATTTTTTCTTTTGCCTTAATAGGTAAGAACTGGTAAAATATAAGTACATCAATTAGTATATGTAAATGATGCGTGAAATTTTTAAGAACGGAAAGATTTAGTATGAGAAATGAATATAGTAATAATATGTATAGAAGGAAGAAAAAATAGTGTAGGAAAAATAGAAGTTCTTAATATAATGCCTAAATAAAAAGCAAGTCATAAGTAACATACGAAATCTTAAAACTACCCCAACAAAACTACCGCAAATTTATTGCAACAACTACTTGAAATTAATATAGATATATGGTAAAATATTTACTGTTACTAAAAGAGAAACTAGGAAGGAATTGATTTTAATGGAAATAGTAAGAAATATAGTATTAGTTATATATGTTTTAGTATGTATAGTATTAATAGTGCTTGCAACAATACAAGCAAAAGATACAAATGGTGCCTCACAAACAGTTACAGGTGCAGCTGCAAATAACTTCTACGAGCAAAACAAAGGTAGAACAAAAGAAGGAAAAATTAAAAGAGCAACAATTGTAACAGGAGTTTTATTTGTTATACTTGCAATAGCACTATCAATATTATTTGTAATGTAGAGGTTTAATAAACGTAGATATATTAGAACATATATAATTAAAATATATATGTTCTTTTTTTAGGAGAAGGTTTAGGTAATGAATAAAAAAGAAGTAGAGAGAGTATATAAAAAGATGAAAAATAAGAAGAAGGAATTGAATAAGAGAAGTAAAGAATCATACAAAATTAAAGAAAAAGTAAGTAAAAGTTTAGAAAATAAAAAGGAAAGAAGAAAGGTAAAAGAAGATAGCAAAATATTTGAATTAGAGAAAAATAGAATAGTTGGAACATACCAAAAAAGTAGAAATTTTGGCTTTGTTATACCGGATGATAAAAAGCTTGGTACAGATATATATATTTCTAAAAAAGATACTATGAAAGCTAAAAATAATCAGAAGGTAGTTGTAGAAATTACAAAATTACCAAAGGAGAATAAGAGCGCAGAAGGAAAAATAGTAGAAATAATTGGATATATTGACCAGGCTGGTGTTGACATGCTTTCTTTAGTTAAAGAGTATGATTTACCTTATGAATTTCCAAAACAAGTTTTAGATGAAGCAAAAAGCATTAATCAAGAAATAGATGAAAAAGATATTGTAAATAGAAGAGATTTAAGAAATGAAGAAATATTTACAATAGATGGAGAAGATGCAAAAGATTTAGATGATGCTGTAAATGTAAAAAAACTAGAAAATGGAAACTATGTTTTAGGTGTTCATATTGCGGATGTCAGCCATTATGTAAAAGAAGGTTCTTTTTTAGATAAAGAAGCTATTGTAAGGGGGACTAGTGTATATATGCTAGATAGAGTTATACCAATGCTTCCAATAGAGCTTTCTAACGGAATATGTAGTTTGAACGCAGGTAAAGATAGATTTGCAATTTCATGTATAATGGAGATTAATCCAAATGGACAAGTAGTGTCTTCTGATATATTTAAAAGTGTGATAAAAGTAACAGAAAGAATGAGTTACACAAATGTCCAAAAAATATTAGATAATTCTGATAGAGTAGTAGTTAAATATTACTCAAAATATATAGAACATTTTAAATTAATGGAAGAACTTGCACATATTTTGAAAAAAAGAAGAGAAAAAGCAGGAAGTTTAGATTTAAATATTCCAGAAACAAAGGTTATTTTAAATGAAAGAGGTATTGCAGTAGATATTACCAAATATGAGCTAACTTTTGCAAATGAGATAATAGAGCAATTTATGCTTACAGCCAATGAGACAGTTGCAGAGAAGTTTTTCTGGCTTGAAGCACCATTTATTTACAGGGTGCATGAAGCACCAGATATGGATAAAGTTAGTGAACTTAATAAATTTTTATTTAATTTAGGTTATAGAATAAAGTGTAAAAAAGAAGAAGTTCACCCAACAGCATTTGCAGAAGTACTAAATGAAATAAAAGGAAAGCCAGAAGAAAGAGTGGTATCAAATCTTGTTTTAAGAACTCTTAAAGTAGCGAGGTACGAAAGTGAGAACAAAGGACACTTTGGAATTGCAAGTAAATATTATTGTCACTTTACTTCACCTATTAGAAGATATCCAGACCTTTTTATACACAGAATAATCTCTAAATATATAAAGCAGGGATATAACTTATCTGATGAAGAAATAGAAAAATATTCGATGCAAGCCAGCAAATATGCAGATGAATCTTCAGAAAGAGAAAAAATAGCACAAAAAGTTGAAAGAGAAAGTGTAGACATTAAAATGGCAGAATATATGGAAGGACACATTGGGGAGGAATATGATGGAGTTATATCTAGCATCACTTCATTTGGTGTATTTGTGGAATTAGAAAATACAGTAGAGGGAATGATAAGGTTTGATAAATTAGGAAACGAATACTTTATATATGATGAAGATAGAAAAACTCTACTTGGAGAAAAAACAAAAACTATGTATCATATTGGAGACAAAATTAGAATAAGAGTTATTAGAGCAGATAAGAATTTAAGACAAATTGATTTTGAGAAAGTGTTTCCTGAAGAAGAGACAGAAGAGGAAAATATAGTAGAAGAAAAAGAATAGAGCAGGATAAAAAGTACAGGATAAAATATAAAAAAATAAATATATAAATAATAGTGCCTAAGCAAAAAAGTTAGGCACTATTAAACAAAATATAGCAAGTACAAATAGTAAAATTCCAACGAATTTATTTTCTTTAAATTCAAAATATCCAGAAATAGCAGTTTCTAAAAATGCATAAATACAAGAAAAAAATATTACAAATTCCATTTACTTTTCTCCTTCCCCATTAGTTGCTGTAAGTAGGTAGCTAGAACGTAAGTTAACACTAATATCTATATTAAAGTATGCATCTTTATAATGGTGTAGCCAGTTATATTCATCCCATTCTATATTTGTAGAAAAATACTTTAATGCATATAATCCAAAACCATCAATATCTGCATGAAGATTTTTAGAAGTTTTATATAAATAATCTGATATTTGTTCTTTTAAGTAGGCTGTAGCAGAGGTTTCTATTTTATTTACTAATTCGTTATCTTTTAAATTAATATTTTCATTCATAGACTGCATTTTTGCAGTTATTCGTATTTTAGAAGTTATATATGGCGTGCTATTTACTAAATATACAGAATTTTTAGTATCTTTATCTAATTCAATGTATAAATCTATAAAGTCCAGTTCTTTTATAGGACTAGGAACTCTAATTTGAGCATTTTTTAATTTATTAGAAATTATGAGGTGACAAATTGAGTCAAATCCAGTTAATTCTCCAACTAATTTATCTGAATTAAATACAGCAAGTCCCATTGTTTCAACACCATCATTTCCAGGAGAAATAGGAGTTTCACCAGCTGTATATGAAGAACTATTATTAGTATTTTTCGCTTGAGTAGCAGATGAATTTATTGAACCGAAGTATTGCAACAGGACTAGAAAAATTACTATTTATAGCTGACAAAAACTCATTACATGTTATACTTTCTGTATAGCCTGTGTATTCACTAGAAGTTGGTGCTATCTCATAGTATCTGGCTGATATCTTATCTAATAGTGGAGATGAATATTCTAAATATGATTTAGCATCACACTTACTTATTATAATGTTGGAAGTGGTTCTAAATTGTATTGCATTTGTAAGAGTGTATAAAATTTCACTAACTCCATTTGCAGCAAATTCTTCTGAAATTACTATAACTTTACAATGTGATAAATTGATTTCCTTTCCTAGATAACTATTAAATAAATTAATACCAGTATTTATAGAAGAACATTCTACAGATTCAACAACAACAGAAGTAGATTGGGAAGAACTAGAAGATTCACTACTTGAACCACCAGGCAGAGAAATTTGAAGGCTAAGTAGTAATTCATCATTTTTACCAACATCTATTCCAAGAGCAACAACATAAGCCAAATTATCAATACCACGTATTCCATAATAACTAGTTGTTGCTACTAATATTAGTATAGTTAGTATAAGAATTGCGAATATTTTTCGTACTTTGTAATTCATAAAAACTCCTCCTAAGAATTATTCTCTATTAGTGGTAATTTGCTTCTTATCCAGTCTTTTTTTCTTTATATTTGCACCTATTAATATTAAAGTAAATATTACAAAAATTAATATTAAACTTGCATATTTATAGAAAGCATTAGCGATTTTCTCTAAAGTGAAAACATTATTAATTAAAAGTGAAATTACAAAAATAATCATACATACAGTTACAGCTAAATTTTCTACCTTTTTCATGTTTGTTAATTTCTTAAATATGTTTAAAACAAACATTACAGCAACACTTATAAATGACATAAGTGCTAAAGCCCAGATAAATATAAATATTATTTCTGGTCTCTCCAAAAAGCTGGTAAGTTTACTGTTTATAATTATAAAATAAAGTGGAGATATTCTAATAACAGAATATATATCCGAAAAAGCAAATACTAATGCAATTATAGATAAAAGTAAAAATATGCCACATATTAATGTAGAACTAAAAGCAACTTTTGACATATCTTCTTTTTTATTTAGCAAAGGAGAGATAAAAAACAAGAAGAATAGACCATTAAATGCAAAAATATTACTTGCACCAGTTATAAATATGGTTTTGACACCATTAGCTAGAATAGGAAGAGAAAGCTCTACTCTTAACAAATCTGCAACAAAAATAAATGTAAATAATATGCTAAAAAGAGCAATAGGAACAATTATGGTATTTACCTTAATAATGGATTTTCTACCCATAAGATTAGCCACCACAACCACAAATAAAAACATAAAAATAATAAAAGATATTGGATAATTGTTAAAATATGCCAGAAATAGGTTTTTAGAAAACATTTTTACTAAAAAAGAAGACTCTATAATTAAATAAATTATACAAAGAATACCTATTAATATTTTTAAAAACTTTCCACCAAGATATTCAGAAATATCAATAATATCTAAACCAATGAAGTTTTTTAAAAGTTTAATTACAAGTAAAACAAAAATGAGCGAAAGTGCTAATATATAGATAGAGTTTAAAATAGAAGCATTTGCAGAATTTTCTAAGATCATTTGTGGTAAATTAAGAACAAGATGATTAATAAACAAAACTACAATTAAACAAATAGCTTCAAAATTTCCAAGTTTTGTATAGTTCATATAAACTCCTTTCTTTGATTTAGTATCTCCATTTCATACTGATATGTTCCTGTTTGTCTTCTTTTTTAGTATCTAGGAAAGTATCTCTTTTTTCACGTTTCCAAATAGGTTTAGTAAATAAACCGTTATTAAGTTTACCTTTAGAAGGTATATATGGCTCTAAATATGACACTCCGAATGATTGTACTTTAGCTGCAATAAGTAGGTGTATAAAAGAGGCAAATGCAATTCCAAGTAAACCTGCAAGATATCCAAAAACAATGTATACAAATCGCCAAATCCTACAGTGGAAAGCGAGGTAATAATCTGGAATGGCAAAAGAAGTAATACCTGTTATTGCAACTATAATTATTAGAATAGGACTAATAATACCAGCATCTACAGCAGCTTGACCAATAATTAATGCACCAATAATTCCTATTGTAGGTCCAATTGGACTTGGAACTCTTAACCCAGCTTCTCGTATAAGTTCAAAAGATAATTCCATTATAATGATTTCAAAAATAATTGAAAAAGGTACTGATGCACGAGAAGCAACTATTGCAAATAACAGTTCTGTGGGGATAAATTCCAAATGAAAGCTCGTTATTGCAACATATATTCCTGGTAAAAGTAAAGTTATTAAAAAAGATGCAATTCTTATTATTTTTAATAGATTAGCAAATTGAAATTTTATATTTTTATCTTCAGAAGATTCTAAAAAATCAATAAAAACAGCAGGAACTATTAATGCATAAGGACTACCATTCACTATAATAGCGACTCTACCTTCTAAAAGATAAGTTGCAGTTTTATCAGGTCTTTCTGTAGAAATTATTTGTGGAAGACTATATTTAGTATTATCTTCAAGTAGTTGCTCTAACTGACCAGAAGAAACTAAATAGTCAATATCTATATTATTAAGCCTATATTTTACTTCTGCTACCAAATCATCATTAGTAATATTTTTCATATAGCAAATAGAACAAACGGTTTTACTTACTTTTCCAACTCGTATGTTTTCCATAATTAAATTTTCGTTATTAATAATTCTCCTAATAAGAGAGGTGTTGGTACGAATATTTTCAACAAAAGCTTCCTGGGGGCCTCTTAATACCACTTCATTCTCAGGTTTGTTAATAGACCTAGTTTTAAATCCTTTTACGTCAATATCAAAAGCAATATCAAGAGTATCAACAAAAAGCATGCAATTTCCAGAATTTACACTAGAAAAAATTTCTTTAAATTCTTTTTGCATTTTTACGTTATTTTGTGGAAGTAAAGAATTTAAAATATATTCTTTAACATTAAATTTTTTAATTTTTCTTACAGTAATGTTATTTGTTACAGCTTCAGAGATTACTTGATTTTGGCTACCATCAAAAGAATTAGCAGAATTTTTAAGCATTAATGGTTTTAAAACATAATCATTAACTAAATTCATATCAGTCATACCATCAATAAAAAGCAAAAATGCTCTATATTGTTTATTTCTGGCTATTAATAAAAATTCACGCAAAATAATATCGCTATTTATTAATAAATTATATTTTACTTTTATATATTCCATATTTACGTCAATACTAGGAAATATTTCTTTAACTTCGTTAGTAGCATCTGTATCTACTAGATTAGAGGGATTCTCATCCACAGCAGGAAGAGAAAAGTCATGATAAGGCTCTTCTATCGGAAAAAATATTTTTTTAAATGTATCAACAATTTTCATATATTTCTCCTAATAATAAAGTAATTTAGTATATATTTTCCAGAAATAAATAAAATATGTATAAAAACAAAAAAATATAGTATTTTTTATAACTTTATGATATACTAATTTTGAAATTAAATTTTATGGAGGTTTTTATGAAGAAAGCAAATATTCTTATTTTTATATTAATCGTTTTAATAATAGCAGCTATATTTGGATATGCAATATGGGATGCTAATAGAAATTTAGACGAAGCCGGGAGTGTTAATTCAGAAAACGTACCTGTTGTAAATGAAGAGTCAAATATAACAAACAATGTAGATAGTAATCAAATTAATACGAATGAAGTTCAAACTCAGCCAGATACTCAAGCTGGTCAAAATGTTAATGAGCAAACAGGAAATAGTACAAACTATGTTGGAGAATGGTACATTAGTGAAGAAGCATATACAAATGCAGAAAGAATAGATAGTATAATGGATAGAAGAGAAGATAATAGCATTTCTGATACTGAATTTGAAGCAGAAATGCAAGCTGCAACAAATACAAATATTGTAGAATTAGATGTAGACAGATATTTCCAAAATACAATAAGTTTTGACTTCAAATTAACAAGCCCAGCACCAACACAAAGAGAAGGAAAAATAGATGATATAGTAGTAGATTTAGAAGGAAATACAGGAACATTTACTTACACGGACAATTGGGGAACAAGTGGAAATGGAACTATAACTCTAAATGATAATTCTATAGAATTAAGATTAGAGACAACAAAAGCTGCGCAAGGGGCATTATGGGGAGTAGAAGGAGTATATACATTCTCATATAAAAGAGTAGATTAAACTGGAACAAGGGGACACACAAATCGTTCCATTTTTGGAACGATTTGTGTGTCCCCTTGTTCCAAATCTTATAATATTATGCAGATTAGTCCACCACTACCTTCATTTACAATTCTTTCTAGTGTTTCTTGAAGTTTGCTTTGAGCATCTACTGGCATTTTAGCAAGTTTAGTTTGTAAGCCTTCATTTACAAGTTCATGCAAGCTTCTTCCAAAAATATTTGATTCCCAAATTTTTGTAGGATCGTCTTCAAAATTAGAAAGTAAGTAGTTTACTAATTCTTCAGATTGTTTTTCACTTCCAACTATAGGAGATACTTCTGTTTCAATTTCTGCTTTTATCAAGTGTATAGAAGGTGCACGTGCACGAAGTTTTACTCCAAATCTACTTCCTTGTTTAATTATTTCTGGTTCATCAAGTATTAATTCGTCAATAGAAGGTGTAACAATTCCATATCCAGTAGCTTTTACTTCTTCTAATGCGTTTGATATTTTATCATATTCTTTTTTTGTTTCGGCAAGTGTTGTGATTGTAGAGAATAAATCACCTTCATTACTAATTTCAACTCCGGATATTTCAGTAAGTACTTTGTAAAATAATTCATCATATAGGTTTATCGTAATGCTTACAGCACCTTCGCCAAGTTTAATTTCACTAACTTTTGTACTATTAATTATCTTAGTATTTTGTAATTTTAATATACCAGCATCAACTTGTTTTAAAATGCGTATATTAGAAAATGCTTCTTTTATTTCAGAATATAGTTCTTCTTTTAGCCAATGAGAATCAGATAAACCATCAACCCATTTTGGAAAATTAATATTCATTTTTTCTATAGGAAATTCATATAGAATTTTTCCAAAGATATCACTTATATCCTCCATGTCAAGTCTTGAGCAATCTGTAGGAATAACAGCAGTTTGATATTTTTCTTCTAATTCTGTTGCTAAATTTTTGGTATAATCTGAAAATGGGTCATCTGAATTTAATACGATTACAAAAGGTTTATTAAGTTCCTTTAATTCCCTTACAACTCGCTCTTCTGCTTCTACATAATCTTCTCTTGGAATATCAGTAATACTTCCATCAGTTGTTACTAGAATACCTATAGTAGAATGTTCTTCAATAACTTTTTTAGTTCCAATCTCTGCAGCCTGCTCAAAAGGAATTTCTTCTTCAAACCATGGTGTTTTAACCATTCTAGGCATATCATCTTCTAAATAACCTATAGCGTTATTTACCAAATATCCAACACAATCAACTAAACGAGTTTTTAGTTTTAAGTTATTTCCAATAGTAATTTCAACAGCTTCATTAGGAACAAATTTAGGTTCTGTAGTCATAATGGTTCTACCACCAGCACTTTGAGGAAGCTCATCTCTTGCTCTTTCACGTTTATATTCATTATCAATATTTGGAATAACAAGTAAATCCATAAATCGTTTTATAAATGTAGACTTACCAGTTCTTACAGGACCAACTACTCCAACATATATATCTCCTTGTGTACGATTAGCTATATCTTGATATAATTTTAAATTCTCCTCCATTAAATATATAACCTCCTTAAAAATGTTTGTACTAAACTTTAT
>CALXVB010000039.1 GCA_944391855.1 uncultured Clostridia bacterium
TTCTTTTTGGTAGTTTTACTACCGCTTTATTGGTTTCTCAAAGTTTATTGTTTACTTTTCAATGTGCTTTTATTTTTCCCAATCGATTAATTCGACGACAAGAATTATTTTAGCATAATTTATATCTTCATGTCAATACTTTTTTCAAAACTTTTTTAAGTTTTTTTTAAGCAATTTTTTCCAATGTTTTTCGTCTTAAAATTATGCTATTTTCTAATAAAAATTAGCCTCATGTGAAGCTATAAATTATAATAACATTTTACGTAAATTAAGTCAAGTCTTTTTTGTTATTTTTTATAATTTTTTTATCTATATTTTTTAATACAATTTTTATTTAATTTATATGGCTGTTTTTTACTTATTATTTAGCGATTTTATATAAGAAATATCTATATGAATTTAAAAGGACAGACATAAATTGTGGACAAATGGAAGTAGTTTCTTTTATCCATGATTTATATCTGTTCCTTTATTTCAAACCAAATTATTCTATATTAACTTTATCCAATTCATTAGTAATTTCTTCTAAACCCAATGTAGCCATTTTTTCTGATAATTTATCTATAAATATGTTACTCCAATTTTTTATAAATACAGTAAACTGATCTTTAGTATAATTATTTGCTATTGCTGTATTACTTCCTGATAACTCTTCTATTTCTTCTACTGTATCAGTTTTAACTATATTGTTATTATAGTTTATTGTTGTAGTAATTTTTTTATCGTCTTGAAATTGATTTAATACTATAACATATGAATTATTAATGTTATCATTTTGTACAGTACTTAAGTTTAAAGATATATTAATATTTTCTTCTGAATTTTGAATGTCTGGTATTAACTGTATATTATTTGTTGTCGTGTTTTCGTTTATATTCTTTTCTACTATAATTCTACTTGTAATATTGCTATTCTCTACAAGTGCATTAAGGTCAATTATCTCATCATTAGATTCTGCTGTCTCTTTTTCATATGATATATCCATACTTAATCTACTAATATTATTTACTCTTTCATACACTGCACTAATCTTGTTTCCAAAATTAATTTGTGTACATATATTATTACCATCATTTTCATATACACTTATAGTTAAACTATCTTGAATAGGAGTACTTTGTAACTTTCCTATTATTTCATCTATTTTTGAAATAATATTTGCTGTATCTGTATTTTCTGTTCCAAATCCTAATTTTGACATTTTTTCACTTACTATCATCAAAGTTTCTGTATCTGTTTTTAGTGTATTTAGACATTCTATTAGTATCGAGTTTACTGTATCTCCTGTTAATTCTATTTTATATACATTTGCAGTATAGCTTACTCCATTTATATCTATATTTTCTTTTACTTTTTCATATTGCTCTTTTGGTACATATTTATTTACAATTGGTAAATATATGTCTACTAAATGTTGTTTTTGTGCATCAGTTAATTCTAATAAATTTGTATATTCATTTTTTTCAATGCTGTTTGGCATATTTTCTATGCCATAGTTTTTTCCTAGCTCAGTTAAGTTAGAATTTTGTATTCCAACATAGCTACCAAATATCTCATCACATTTTATGCCATATATGTCTCCACTATTTATATATGATACTTTAAATATATCTAGCTCTCCATTTTTTAATGTAATATCTGAGTAAGTCCTATTATTAATTGCATCATGTCTTGAAGTAGTTACAGCATTAAATTGTTTTGAACTGTTTTCTCCTTGTGTAAGCACAAATGATATTTCTCCATTACCTGTATATGAATTTGTTTGTTTAAAATTTTCTTGTGCTTCTCCTTTGTCATTATCTATAATTTTAGTTATATCCTCTGCTTGTGAAAAATATTTCCAAAATAGTTCTTCATTAGATTTAAATAAATCTGTAGTAAAATATAATATTGTAATAATAATTGCTATTAAAACTATGGCAATTATTGGTATAATTATTATTAATTTTTTCTTCATATTATACATAATAATTTCTCCTTAAAATATTTCCACTTTTATTTTCTTTGTTTTACTACCTCATATATAATTATTCCTGCTGATACTGACGCGTTAAGTGAAGTTATTTTTCCTTTCATTGGAATTTTAACTAGAAAGTCACAATTTTCTTTTACTAATCTGCTCATTCCAAATCCTTCACTTCCTATTACAATTCCTATCCCACAAGTAAAATCCTCGTTATAATAATATTTATCAGTATTCATATCAGTTCCACATATCCATATGTCATTTTCTTTCAAATAGTTTATTGTTTCATTTATGTTGTTTACTCTTGCAATTTTCATATATTCAACCGCACCAGCTGATACCTTTGCAACTGTGCTATTTACTCCGGCAAGCTCTTCTTTTTGGTATTATTACTCCATGTACTCCGGCTGTTTCAGCTGTTCTAATTATTGAACCCAGATTATGAGGATCTTCTATTCCATCTAAAATTAAAATAAATGGTTTTTCATTTCTTTTCTTTGCTACTTCTAGTATGTCGTCTACGTCACAGTAATCAAATGGAGGTACTATTGCAATTACTCCTTGATTATTTTCTGTTTGCGCTATTTGGTTTAATTTGGTTTTTCCTATTTCATTTATAATTATTTTTCTTTCCTTTGCAATAGCTATTATTTTATTTATTGAACCATGTTTTTCTCCTTCTGATACATATATTTTATTTATATCCCTACCAGATTCTAAAAGTTCAAGTACAGCATTTCTACCTTCTACTTGGTCATTAAATTCGTTCTCTGACAAATTTCTTTTATTCTTCTCCATTTTTAATTCCTTGATATAATATTTAGATTTTTATGGTTTTATCTATAAACCTTTATTTTATATCTTCTAAATTGCCTTTTAAAGCAATAGCATTCCATCCTTCTAACTCATCTCTATATGGCTCATAAATATCATTTAGTAAATAAATTCTTTTATTAAAATAAAATGCCATTGCTATTTCAGCAAATGTATTTGGTCCTATATAGTTTTCTATTCCGTTTTTTGTTACATTAACTGCTAAAACTATATCTGTATTTTCATTTGCAATTTCATCAAAATGTAATTTAGATGCATCTTCTTTTGTCATTTCTACTCTAAATTCTTTCGGTGTAACTACCTCATACCCTTTATTTTTCAAATATTCTTCTACTTCAAATATTTTTTCTTTCAATTTCATACTGCCACATAATACTATTCTTTTCATAATTTTCTCCTATTCTTCATCTAATTTGAGTACACTTAAGAAAGCTTCCTGTGGTATTTCTACATTTCCTATTTGTCTCATTTTCTTTTTACCACGTTTTTGCTTTTCTAGTAACTTTTTCTTTCTTGTAATATCTCCACCATAACATTTCGCTAAAACGTCTTTTCTCATCGCAGATATTGTTTCTCTTGCAATAACTTTACCACCTATAACAGCTTGAATTGGAATCACGAATAACTGTCTTGGTATAACTTGTTTTAGTTTTTCTACCATTTTTCTTCCACGTTCATAACTGTTATCCTTATGTACTATAAACGAAAGTGCATCTACTGCTTCTCCATTTACGTGTATATCTAATTTTACTAGATCAGAGCGTCTATACTCCTTAAATTCATAATCAAATGAAGCATATCCTTTGGTTCTAGATTTTAGTTGGTCGAAAAAATCATATATAATCTCATTTAGTGGAAGTTCATAAATTAATGTAACCCTATTTTCATCTAGATACTTCATATCTACATATATACCACGCCTATTTTGGCAGATTTCCATTATATTACCAACAAACTCCTTTGGAGTAAGTATTTCTGCTGTAACAAAAGGTTCTTCCATATATGAAATTTCACTTGTAGGTGGTAAATCTGATGGGTTATATAGTTCTATTATTTCTCCATCTGTTTTATGTACTTTGTATATAACTGATGGTGAGGTCGTAATTAAACTTAAATCAAATTCTCTATCTAATCTTTCTTCAATTATCTCTAAATGTAGTAACCCTAAAAAACCACACCTAAATCCAAAACCTAAAGCACCTGAAGCTTCTGGTTCATATTCCAAAGCTGCATCATTTAATTTTAGTTTTTCTAATGCTACTTTTAAATTTTCATAGTCGCTTCCATCGACAGGATAAATACCACAATATACCATAGGATTTACTTTTTTGTATCCAGGTAGTGGTTCTTTAGCCTTATTATCCCTTAAAGTAATTGTATCACCAACTCTAATGTCAGATAAACTTTTTATACTTGCTGCTATGTATCCAACTTCTCCTGCTTCTAATTTATCGCTTGGAGAATAACTTCCTGGCTCAAAATATCCTATTTCTGTTACAGTAAAAGTTTTGCCATTTGACATTAGCATAATTTCATCTCCAACTTTTACAGTTCCATCTTTTACTCTAACATACGCAAT
This sequence comes from uncultured Clostridia bacterium, assembly GCA_944391855.1. Lineage (GTDB taxonomy): Bacteria > Bacillota > Clostridia > TANB77 > CAG-508 > CALXVA01. Next base: position 4,380 of record CALXVB010000039.1, read on the forward strand.
TGCCCCTTTGTAGTCATTATATATAGAGTCAAATATTAGACATTTTAATGGTGCTGTTTCATCTCCTGTAGGTGCAGGTAAGTCAGATACTATTCTTTCTAATACCTCATCTACATTAAGTCCTGTTTTAGCTGAAATACATGGTGCGTCTGCTGCTGGTATCCCTATTATATCTTCTATTTCTTTTTTTACTTCGTCTGGTCTTGCATTTGGTAAATCCACTTTATTAATAACTGGTAAGATTTCTAGGTTATTATCTATTGCTAAATACACATTTGCAAGAGTTTGTGCTTCTACTCCTTGTGTGCTATCAACAACTAAAACCGCACCATCACATGCAGCTAAACTTCTTGATACTTCATAATTAAAATCTACATGTCCTGGTGTATCTATTAAATTAAGTTCATATTCATTTCCGTCTTTAGCATTATATTTCATTTTTACAGCTTGAGATTTAATGGTTATTCCTCTTTCTCTTTCTATATCCATGTTATCTAATACTTGGCTTTCCATCTCACGGCTTGAAAGTACTCCCGTCATTTCGATTAATCTATCGGCAAGCGTTGATTTCCCATGATCTATATGTGCTATAATACTAAAATTTCTAATAAATTTCTTTCTGTCTTGCATATATTTTCTCCTTTTTTCTGTAACAATTATATTAATTTTGCTAATTTTTGTCAATTACCTATTGGTTTTTATGTTATTTTATGGTAGAATATTTTTAAATTTTATGCTAATAGGAGGATGATTTGTATGTCAAAAATTTACGAAGAATTAATGGAAAGGGGCTATATTGAACAAGTAACTCATGAAGAGTTAAAAGACGTATTAGATAATAGCTCTATTCCATTTTATATAGGGTTTGACCCAACTGCTGATAGCTTACATGTTGGTCACTTTGTTTCTATGATGGTAGCTAGCCATATGCAAAAAGCTGGTCATAAACCAATTATATTAATTGGTGGTGGTACAGCAACTATTGGTGACCCATCAGGAAAAACTGATATGAGAAGGATGATGTCTAGAGAAGAAATAAATCACAATGTTGAGTGCTTTAAGAAACAACTTTCTAAATTTATTTCTTTTGAAGGAGATAATGGTGCAATTATTGTAAATAATGCTGATTGGCTATTAGACTTAAACTTCGTTGAATTTATGAGAGATATAGGTTCACTATTTTCTGTAAATAAAATGCTTGCTGCAGAATGCTATAAACAAAGAATGGAAAGAGGTTTAACATTTTTCGAACTTGGATATATGCTAATGCAATCTTATGACTTTTTACATTTATATAATACCTATGGTTGCAAATTACAAATGGGTGGAAATGATCAATGGTCTAATATATTAGGTGGAGTTGACTTAATAAGAAGAATTGGCCACTCTGATTCATTTGGTTTAACGTTTAAACTTCTTACTACAAAAGAAGGTAAAAAAATGGGTAAAACAGAAAAAGGTGCATTGTGGCTTGATAGTACAAAAACCTCTCCATACGAATTTTATCAATACTGGAGAAATATTGATGACGCAGATGTAAAAACAGTTTTATCACTTTTAACTTTCTTACCAATGGATGAAGTAAATAAATTATCTAGCTTAAAGGATGAGCAAATAAATGAAGCTAAAAAAATAGCTGCATTTGAAATAACAAAACTAATTCATGGCGAAGGAGAAGCAAAAAAAGCTGAGGAAGCTGCTAAGGCATTATTTGAGGGACATGGTTCTCTAGAAAATATGCCAACTTCTAAAGTATCCCCTAATATTTCTATTCTAGATGCAATTATTACAGCTGGTATGGCACCTTCAAAAGGACAAGCAAGAACTTTAATTACTCAAGGTGGTATTACTTTAAATGACGAAAAGGTATCAGACGTAAATTACATTTTATCTGATAATGATTTTAAAGATGGATATGCAATTTTAAGAAAAGGTAAAAAAGTATATCATAAGTTAGAGAAATAAAATGTTAAAAGCATCTAAATGTTCTGTTTTTAGATGCTTTTTTATCTTTATCTATTTAACTTTTTTCTTACTTGCTACTCTATTTAATCCAAATAATTTTTTTATATTCTTCAAATTACCAAATACAATCAAAATGTCATTTCTTTTTATTTCCATTTTCTCTATATTAGTAAATAGTTTCTCTCCTCTTTTTATAACCAATATTTGAATATTATATTCTTTATCCAAGTCTTTTGGTGTTTTATCTTGTATTTTTCTATTTAAGCCTCTAAGATTTATTTCAACAACACATTTTTCCCCATATACATCATATACAGAAATAGAATTTCCTTTTCTTTTTCTAAATCGCATAGCCAATAATTTAACTTTTTTATCGAAAATACTTCTAATTTTTCCTGACTTATTGAATATAATTAAAATTGTAAAATTGATTATTGTTAGAATTACGCCTATTAATACTTCATGCCAACTTGTATGTGTTGTTGAAATAAATATATTTACTATAGTCGAGAGAATAGTAACATTAAATATATAACTAAATAAAATCATTGTCTGCGTAAGTTTTCTTCTCCTTTTAGTTGCCAGCATAAGTTCACTTTCTGCAGTTGTAAAACCAGTGCCTGTTAAAATAGATATTATTTGAAATTTTGCCTTGTCCAGTTGTATTCCCTCAATACTAAATATTGCAGAAAACACTTCAATTACTATTTGATAAATAATAATTATTAAGTTAAATACAATTAGTGCTGCTAATAAATTTATTGTTAATCACCTTCTTTTATTTATACAATTTCAATCTAAAGTTTTAAAAAAGGCTACAAAAATAGCCTTTTTCTATATCTAAGATTACTTTTTTACTGTTTTTTTATACTTTTCTATAGCTTCATCTATATCTCCATCAAAAGTCTTTTTGCCACTTTCCATAACAATTCCCCTTGAACAAAATTCCTTTGCCATAGCAGTAGAGTGTGTTACAAAAAGTAGTGTGACTTCATCTTTATTTACAATTTCATTTACTTTTTTAGTACATTTATTCTTAAATTCTTCATCTCCAACACTCAAAGCCTCATCCACTATAAGTATTTCAGGTCTAATATTTACATTTATAGAGAAACCTAATCTTGCTTTCATACCACTTGAATATGTTCTTACTGGTTGGTCTATATATTCTGCTATTTCTGCAAAGTCTATTATTTCTTGCTCTAGTTCACGAATTTCTGTATCTTTTAATCCAAGAAGTTGTCCTTTTAAATATATATTTTCTCTACCTGTAAACTCTGGGTCAAATCCAGAAGTAAGTTCAAGTAATGCACTAACTCTACCATTTACGGTTATTGTTCCACTTGTAGGAAAAGCAACTCCTGTTATCATTTTTAAGAT
>CALXVB010000040.1 GCA_944391855.1 uncultured Clostridia bacterium
ACAGTTGCTCTTTGAAAATAAAAGGGGATGTTTTACTTATATATAGTTGATAATGGAGTAACTTTCTTATCAACTATGAACATATTATACAGGGAAAATTTGAACATTGTGTGAACAAAAAGTGATTATATTGCAAATAGTTAAAAATATATTTAATTAAAATTAAGAGAATTTGTTGCAAAAAGTGTGGACAAAAAGGAGTGTCCCCGTTGTCCACGTTTTGTTATGGTTGTTCTTGTAATGTTACTTCAATATCTGATGTTTCTCCATTTCTCCAAATGGTTAATGTAATTTTATCTCCAATTTCTTTTTGATTTTTAATTTCATTTAATTCATCCATATTTTTAATATCTTGCCCGTCTACTTTTGTAATAACGTCTCCGACCTTTATTCCTGCTCTTTCAGCAGCACCGAAGTTTTCTAAAGTTTTTACATATACGCCAACAGTTAAATTATATTCTCTAGCCATATTCTCGTCTACATCAATTCCACCTATTCCTAAATATGGTCTTTTTACTTTATTAAATTCTATTAATTGTGAGTAAATATCTTTAGTTGAATTTATCGGAATGGCAAAGCCTACACCTTCAACTCCTTCACCAGATATCTTTAAGGTATTTATACCTATTACTTGACCTTGACTATTTACTAAAGCACCACCACTATTACCAGAGTTAATAGCAGCATTTGTTTGAATTGCTACATAGCTATTATCATCTTCATCAGTAACTGTTCTATTTACAGCACTTATGATACCATCTGTAACAGTTGTACCTAGACCAAGATTATTACCTATAGCCATACAAAATTCTCCAACTTGTACTGAATCAGAGTCTCCAAGTTCTGCTGCTGTTAAACCATCTTTATTAATCTTTATAACTGCTAGGTCTGTTTGTTCATCTGTTCCTATTATTTCTGCTTCATATTCTGTATCGTCGTTATATAATGTAACAGTAATTTCACTTGCTTTACCTAATTCATAATATGAAGAACTAGAAGAAGAATTAACAACATGATTATTAGTTAATATATATCCATCTTCACTTATTATAACTCCAGAACCCTGTGCTGTGGCTGTACCTTGACCTCCATAGAAAATGGAATTAACTGAATATGTTACATTAATACCAACAATAGATGGTAACACTTTATTTGCAACTCCAATTGCAGTTTCTGAATAATCTAGTAAAGAAATTTGCTGTGTGTTTGGATTTATAACTTTACCTTCATCTGTTGTAGAAGTGAATCCAGCAATTAAATTATTTCGTACACTAGGAATTCCAAAACATGTACCAACTACAATACCTGCACCTAATATACCGCATGTAAATGGAAGTAGTACAGTTTTTACAAATCCATTTCCATTATCACTTTTATTTTGCTGTTTCTTCTTACTAGATGAGTTAGAAGTAACTGGATTTACTGTAGCACTTTTAAAACTATCGTTGTTTACACTTTCTTGAATAACTGGTTTAAATTCTACAGACTCTTTGGTAACTTCATTATTAATTTGATTTTCTTTATTAGTTTCATTATTTGCTTCATTTAAATTATTATTATCTTCCATTTTTACCTCCTAAAAATATCCATATAATATATTATATATAATAACCTAATATACGTATATAATACAAGATATTTGTGAACAAAATGTGAAAAAATGTTACATTTTAAGTACAATTAATTTGACCAAATAGTTGAAAAATATAGCATATCAATATATAATATAGAATATATGTGAAATAGTAATAAAAAAAATATGTACTAATCAAAAAGAATAGGAGAGAAAATAATCATGAAAAAAAGAAAGAGTTTAGCTATAACATATATAAAGATTTTAATAGTAGTAGCTATAATAGCAGCTGGGATATTTGGACTAGTAAAGTTATTTACAAAAGAATATAATAGTGAAGAATTTGAAACAATAAAAACAGATATGTTATCTATACAAGGTAAAACTGAGGTAATAGCTCAAAAGGTAGAAATAAAAGAAAAGGGTGCTAAATATATTGGTACTAAACTTGCAGATAAAGAGATAGACGAGAGCTTACAAAATTTAATAGATAAAGAAATAATAGATTTAGACTCTAAGAAAAGTAATTACTATTGTTTAGATAATTCAAATTTAGAAGAACTTGGGTTAGAAAATGTAAAAACAGACAATTACTATATTGTAGATTACAAGAAAAACGACATAATATATATAAACGGAATTGAAGATAAAGATGGAAATATATTATACAAGTTATCTGATATGGAACAAGAAAATAGCAAAGATAATCAAAGCGAAGAAAATACTACGAAAACAGATGAACGAAATAAAGAGGGAAAAGAAGATAAATAATAAAAAGAGGTAGCAATGAAAGGAAAAGAATTAGAAAGATTAACTGAAATAAAGAAAATAGAAGAAGAACTATATATAAATGGAACAAAAAGTATAGCAGGAATTGACGAAGCAGGGAGAGGTCCTTTAGCAGGACCTGTAGTAGTTGCATGTGTAGTAATGCCGAGAGATTCAATGATAGAGGGCGTAAATGATTCTAAAAAAGTATCTGAAAAAAAGAGAGAAAAGCTATATGAAGAAATAACTAAAGAAGCTCTAGGATATGGTGTAGGAATAATTTCACAAGAAGAAATTGATAAAATAAATATACTAAATGCAACAAAGGAAGGTTTAACTTTAGCAATAAAGAACCTAGAAAAAGACTTACAAGAAAAAAATAGAGATTTCCAAAAGCCTGAAATAATTTTAGTAGATGCATTAACTAAAATAGATACAGATCATATACCATATAGGTCAATAATTAAAGGGGATAGCAAAAGCTATTCTATTGCAGCAGCATCAATTATTGCAAAAGTAACAAGGGATAGAATAATGAGACAGTGGGATGAGGTATATCCAATGTATGGCTTTGAAAAGCATAAAGGTTATGGAACAGCAGCACATATTGCAGCAATAAAGGAATATGGACTGTGTCCTTTACATAGACGTAGTTTTGTAAAAAATATAGTATAGGAGGAAATATACCTTGAATATACAGGAGATAATTGCTAAAAAAAGAGATGAAAAGGAATTAACGAAAGAAGAAATTAACTTTTTCATAAACGAATACACACATGGAAATATTGCTGATTATCAAGCATCAGCTTTAATTATGGCGATATATTTAAATGGTATGAGTAAAGAAGAAACTTTAAATCTAACTACTGCTATGGCAAACTCTGGAGATATACTAGATTTGTCAGAACTTGGCGTAGTAGTAGATAAACATAGTACAGGAGGAGTAGGAGATAAAGTAACATTGATTTTAATGCCAGTTATAGCTTCACTTGGAGTACCTGTGGCTAAAATGTCAGGAAGAGGACTAGGCTATACTGGTGGAACTATAGATAAATTAGAAAGTATACCAGGATATATGGTAAATATTTCAGAAGAAGAATTTATACAAAATGTAAAAAAAATAGGAATTAGCTTAATAGGACAAACTATGAACCTAGCACCAGCAGATAAGAAAATATATGCTTTAAGAGATGCAACAAGTACAACAGAAAGCATACCACTTATAGCGTCAAGTATAATGAGCAAAAAAATAGCATCTGGTGCAAATAAAATTGTATTAGATGTAACTTATGGAAGAGGTGCTTTTATGAAAACAAAAGAAAAAGCAAAGAAACTTGCAGATGAAATGGTAGAAATAGGAAAACTAGCTGGAAGAGAAACAGTTACAATACTAACACCAATGGAAGAGCCATTAGGAAGAAATATAGGTAATACATTAGAAGTAATAGAAGCGGTAGAAGCATTAAAAGGAAATATACAAGATGACGTAAAAGAAGTTATTTTAGACTTAGGAAGCAATATGCTAAAGCTTGCAGGTAAAGGAAATGATTTAGAAGAGAACAAAAGAAAAATGCTAGAAAATATACAAAATAGAAAGGCATTAGAAAAATTTAAGGAATTAGTACAAAATCAAGGTGGAGATATATCATATATAGAGGATACAAATAAATTTGAGAAAGCAAAATATATTTTGCCAGTAATATTAGATAAAAAAATAGAAGAGATAACAAGACAAAGAGAAACAAATAAAGAAACAACAAAACAAGAAGTAATAGTAAAACAGCTAAAAGCAGAAGAAATAGGAAAGCTATCTGTATTTTTAGGAGGAGGACGAATAGGAAAAGAAGATAAAATAGATCCAGCAGTTGGAATAGTACTAAACAAAAAAATAGGAGATAAAATAAACAAAGGTGACATAGTAGCATATATACATGCAAATGATAAAGATAAAGCAGAAGAAGCGGTAAGAAGATTAAAAGAGATATATGTACTAGCATAGGATGAACAAAAGTACAAAACGCAAGAAGTGAAAATACTTTTATCCAAGTTTTTTCTCGTAAAAATGAGAAAAAAGTATTGCAAAAACAAAACTGTTAGTATAAAATAAAAGCGTACCGGAAGTATAAAACGACAAAGTACGAAAAGACTATTAATTAAATAAAAGTAAAGAAGTTCTTTGAAACAAAAAAGTATTGATAGTACAGGTACTTTGAAGTTTTAAAGGTAAAGTAAAAACAGATAAAAGGATGACAAAAAACAAGAAACTAGAAAATAAAGTTCAAAACAAAGTCCAAAAACAAAGATTAAAAAGAAAAACAATAAAAATTTAATGACAACATGAATAAAAAGTAACAAAAAGGACAAGATTAAAAAGAAAAAATACATAAGAAGGAGGAAAAAAGAAAAATGAAAGAGGAAGAAAAACAATTAATTAACAAAACAAAAAAAGCAAAATCAAACCTTCAAAGAACTTCAAAAATGCATAATATAATAGATAAAATAGAAATAAAACAAGAAAAAGGAATTACATTAATAGCATTAGTAATAACAATAGTAATACTAATAATTTTGGCAACCGTAACACTAAATGTAGTACTAGGAGAAGGTGGATTAATAGATAGAGCACAAGAAGAAAAGCAGTTAACAGAGCAAGCACAAACACAAGAACAAGAGGAATTAAAAGGTGCAGAAGAATATAAAAATGGAGTTTTAGCTGGAACAGGCACAACAAATCCACCAGGAGAAAAAAGTGAAGTGGAACAGGCAATAGAGAATAAGACAAAATATATAGATACAACGCCAATAACAGATGATTTAGATAATACAGTATATATTCCAGGAGGATTCCATCTAGCGACAGATAGTGGAACAAAGGTAGAGGAAGGTATTGTGATTGAGGATGATAACGGTAACCAGTTTGTGTGGATACCAACAGGAACATATAATGTAACAACAGAAGTAGATAAGGATGGAACACAAGATGGAAAACTAACAAATGAATTAACCAGAAGGCAATGGGCAGGAAAAAATGTAGAAGCGGAACCAACGCCAGTAAATGGAGATAGTGTAATTAATTCATATTATTATGGAGAAGGAGATAGCCGTTCAGTAGCATATGGTGAAATTGATGCTTTTCTAGCAAGTGCAAAGCCAGTATCTGAAGGTGGACATGGAGGATTTTATATAGGACGTTATGAGCAAGGAACAGGAAATGTATGTAAAGCAGGAGTAGATGCTTATGTAAGTGTAACAAGAGATCAAGCAAAAGCGAAAGCAGAGGCAATGTATAGTAGTAATGGTGAAATAAAAGCAACAAGTCAGTTAATAAGTAGTTATGCATGGGATACAGCCTTAAATTTTATCTGTCAGACAAATGAAAAAGGATATTTATTAGCTACCACAACTAATAGCCTTTACGGAAATATAGGAACTGGAAGTAGTGGAAAAACACAAACAGGAGGATATGAAGAAGATTGTTATAGTAATATCTATGACTTTTTAGGAAATTGTTTAGAATGGACAACAGAGTCATCGAGCATCTACAACTATCCTTGTGTCGCCAGAGGTGGTAGTTACCACTACAGCGGCCATTACGTAGCTAGTCGCGGCAGCTACGGTACGAGCCATAGCTATACCGACATTTCCTTCAGGTCTCAGCTTTATGTGTAGGTCTGAAAGCTGACAGAAATAGTAGTAGAAATATAGAAAAAATCATAAATGTTAAAATATAAACTTTTAATATTTATGATTTTTCTATTTGCAACTTTAATCCTATAACTGTGTATCTGGCTTGTAATCCACAAAACTATCTTTTGAAAAATATCTATTTAAATTCTTCATACTAATTCCTGTATCATAGGAAATACTTTCCATAGAACAATTTATATCAGAGTCTTCCAAAAAGTCTTTTAATTTATTCATTTCAAAATTATCCTTTGGCTGACAATTAGGACAAACGTCTCCACTACTTACAAAAAAACAACCGCATCTACTACATTTATTAAATTGCATATATATCACTCCTATAAATTATATTATCTATTAAAAATTATAGAAATATTTTATCATATATTTTTACAAAAAGAAATAAAAAAATAAAAATTTAATTGAACTTTAAAGAACCGCCCAAAAAGTTCAAAAAAGAATAAAAAATTTATGCAAAAATTCTGCACCAAATTTGTAAAAAGCCTTGAAATCAGCTAAAATATATGATAAAATAATATACGTTAAAAATACACACACAAGCTAGTTTAAAGAGGAGTGCTTGTTTTATTGTGGAGAAAATTTTTAAAGAAATTTTCGAAACAACAAGGTTAAGTTTCTTTGGACTGTGCATGTTTGCAAAGCAAAATGCACATGTGGCGAAGCTACTTTTCTTATTTAAAGCAAGTCTTTTTAAATGTTTGAAGCTTCGTGGAGGTAAAACAAAAAGGAGGAATTTTAAAATGGCAGTAGTTGCAATGAAACAATTACTAGAAGCAGGTGTACATTTTGGACACCAAACAAGAAGATGGGAACCAAAAATGGCTGAATACATATTCCAAGCTAGAAATGGTATCCATATTATCGATTTACAAAAAACATCTAAAAAATTAGATGAAGCTTACGCTTTCTTAAAAGAGCAAGCAGAGGAAGGAAAAACAGTTCTATTTGTAGGAACAAAGAAACAAGCACAAGATTGTGTTAAAGAAGCTGCAGAAAAATGCGGTATGTACTATGTTAACCAAAGATGGCTAGGTGGTACTTTAACAAACTTTGCTACAATTAGAAAAAGAATTGAAAGATTAACAGAACTTGAAAAAATGCAAGAAGATGGAACATTTGATGTTCTACCTAAAAAAGAAGTTATTCTTTTAAAGAAAGAAATGGAAAAACTAGAAAAAAA
>CALXVB010000041.1 GCA_944391855.1 uncultured Clostridia bacterium
GCATTTACATTTGCAATTGGTGGATTTGGAAGTACGTCATGAAATACTCCGTACTCAATTCCTGCTTCATCTAATATGTCTGTTACTTTTTTACTTACACCTACTTCGTAAAGTGATTTATCTGTAACCACTAAAACTTTTTTAAATCCTCTATTTTTAATTTCATCTGCAAGAACACTTCTTGCACCTTCTCCAAAATATGAAGTTTCATTTAAAACAAATTTTGTAACTGGCATTTTAATCATTTCCTCCCCGTGGACAAAAGGGACACTCTTTTTTGTCCACATTCTTATTATCCTTTAGTTATTATTTTATCTTTTCTTGATCGTGGACAAAATGGAGTGTCCCTTTTGTCCACGATCTGCTCATTAAAGTATATTTTTCAAGATTATTGTTTTTATTCTGCTCATTTCTTGAAGTGTTGTTAAAACTCCTTCGTTTCCTATACCGCTGTGTTTCCATCCACCAAATGGCATTTCAAATGAACGATAGAAGCTTGCACCATTTACTATTGCGCCACCACACTCTAGTCTATCTGCAACTTTCATTCCTAAAGAATAGTCTTTAGTTATTACGCATCCACATAGACCATAAGATGATTGGTTTGCAATTTCTATAGCTTCTTCAACAGTATCAAATCCTATAACAGAAATAACTGGTCCAAAGATTTCCATATCTTTTGCAACTTCCATATCTTTTGTTACATTATCTAGTATTGTTGGGTAATAGTATGCATCTTCTCTTCTTCCGCCACATACTATTGTAGCACCTTCAGCAACTGTTTTATTTACTTGTTCTTCTATTCTTTTAGCAGCATTTATATTAATCATTGGTCCCATATCTGTATCTTCTTTTGTAGGATCCCCAACTTTTAGGTTAGATATAACTTCTTTCATTCTTTCTATAAATTCTGCTTTTCTTGAATTGTGAATTAAGAATCTCTTACTTGCACAGCAAACTTGTCCACCATTATATAATCTACCCCAAATGGTTTCTTTTACTGCTAGATCCATATCCCCGTCTTCTAAGAAAATGAATGCATCGTTTCCACCAAGTTCAAGCATTACATGTGTTAGATTTTGTGAGCAAGTTCCCATTGTTTGTATACCTGCTGCCGTTCCACCTGTTAGAGATACCAAATGAACTCCTGGATGTCTAGCTAATGCTTGTCCTGCTTTTGGTCCATCACCTGTTAATATTTGAATACAACCTGCTGGTACTCCAGCTTCTATCATCAATTTTACATATTCTATTAAAGTTAATGGGTTATAATTTGATGGTTTTACAATTATACTATTTCCCATAAGTAGTGCTGGTGGCACTTTTTGACAGAATAAATCGCTTGGAAAGTTAAATGGTATAATCGCTGCTATAACACCTATTGGATATCTTTTTGTTATTTGCATTGTTTTTTCTTGACCAGCTTCTTGTCCTGCTGGAATGCTCTCACCATATAAATGTTTTGCTCTTTCTATAAATGCTCTAACGCCTATTCTAACATTTGCTATTTCTCCTCTAGCCTCTCTGATAGGCTTTCCTGTTTCTGCTGTTAGTAATTGTGCTAATCTTTCTTTATTTTCCTCTACTAAATCTACAAATTTATATAGTTTGTCTGCTCTTTCATGAATTGGTACCTCTGCCCATTTATTTTGTTCTATTTCTGCTACTTTTACAGCCTCATCGACATCCTCTTCAGTAACATTTGGAACTGTATCAATAAGTTCACTTGTTGCTGGATTTACCACTTCTATTTTATCTCCATTAGAAGCTTCCTTCCATTCGTATCCTATTAAATTTTTCATGCTTGTTTCCCTCCTTTTTTTATCTTGTTCCTGCGTCATATTCTGACAGTCTACTAGAGTAGACTGTCCTAGTCATTTAGCTATTGCTGTGAAAGAAAGCATTAATCCTCCACATGTGTTTGCGCCGTGTTCTTTTGAACCATATTCACCAAAAGTAAATATTGTCATAAATGGAACACCATTTGCTTCTTTCTTTAATTGTTTTGCAACTTCATCTATTCTGTCTCCAATTCCTAATTTTCTGCCTCCACAATGAACTAAAAGATATGCACCTACATCTTGTTTTAAGTTTTTCTTAGCTTCTTTCATAGCTTTTCCTGTTGAATCTATTAATTCGTCAACTGTTGCACTCATTTGAATTACTGCTGTGTTTACTGCCAAATTGTTTCCTATATTCATTGAATAATCATCATTTCCATTCATTGGATGACGAATTGCTACTAAATCTCCTAATCTATCTTTTACACCAAGTGGTGCTAATATTGTTTGAGAAAGTAAATTCCCTCCTGCTAAATCTTTTAATTTCTTTCCTGTCCATTCTGCATATTTTTTCATTGCAGGTACTCCATCTATTTCTACTAATGTTCTTTTTCCATCTATTTTTGTAATAACACCTGAATTCGTTGTCTCATGATATGCACCCGTATATACATTTGCCATTGGCTTATCTGTATAGAAAAATGCTACTGCACATCCATCAGAAAATACCTTATCATTTGTGTATATACTCCATTCACCTGATACTGTATTATCTGCTGCACTCCCCCCAAAGAAAGGTACTCTACCAATTACGTCTTCGATTCCTTTTAAGTAATCTTCTTCCTCTGCTGGAGAAGCTACCATATAAAAATATGCTGGTGCTACTGTTTGTCCTGCTTTTTCCATTGCTTCTTTTGCAAGCATTCTACCTGTTGCTCTCGCATCTTTTTGTTTGCTTGATCCTGCTACTCCTACAGTTGTATCTGGATCCCCTATTGCCATAATTCCAACAAATCCATTTTCTGATGAAATGTATCCATCTGGAACTATAATTCCTCCACTTGATGTACAACCAATAATTGGTGCTGTACCAAGTTCTGCTTTAGCACCTTCTAGCACTTTTTTAACGTCATTATCTGCTGACGTGTATAAAAATGCTACCTTTGTTTGAACTAAATCTACTACAGCCTTCTCAGCTGAGGCTCTTCCTGCTTCATAATTATCTGCTTCTGTACTCCAACCTATGTTTGCTTTTAACATACAAATTCCTCCTTTGTCTTTAAATAAATTTATATAAATTCATTACGACCTGATTATATACTTAATACTTTTTTTTGACAACAATTTTTACAAAAAAGTTACAAATCTTTTTAGGCTGTTTTTATATTAAAAACAATTAAACAGTCAAATAATAGAATAATAAAACGATAAATGTAATTATATTTTGAAATATAAGTTACACTTATCGTTTATAGCTCTGTCATTTTATCATTTTATCATTTTATTATTTGATAATTTTACCTATTATTCTGGTATTCCTATTTTATATTCAATGGCTTCCATGTGCGGAAACATTTCTTTTATTCTTTTAAAAGTAAGCATACTATGCCTAGGTTGAGGATTTTTCTCATCATCTGTTAGTAACTTTTGAGTATAACAATTTTCAGAAGTTTTAAATAGTAAATATCTATTTCTAACATAAGTAAAATATATTTGATAACCATCATCTAAATTTTGTTTAAATTCATTAAAAGTATACTTTCCGTCCATTCTTTTCTCCTTTTCTTGTCGGGTTTAGGTGTCGGGTTTGGGGACAGGTCTTTCTCCGACATGTTTGTCACTTTCAGACCTGTCCCCCAGACCGACATGTTTGTCGCTTTTAGACCTGTCCCCAAACCCGACAAATGTGACACCATTAATGTGTCATTTCTTCAAATTCTTTTTCTGTTATTATTTTTATTCCTAATTCTTGTGCTTTTGTTAGTTTGCTTCCTGCAGCTTCTCCTGCTAATACATAACTCGTTTTTTTAGATACACTGCTTGAGGTTTTTCCTCCAAGTTTTTCAATTATTTCTTGTGCTTCTTCTCTTGAATAGTTTTCTAATGTTCCTGTTAATACGAAGGTTTGTCCTGCAAATCTGTCATCTGTTCCTTCTTCTTTTATTGCGTTCATATTAACTCCATACTCTTTTAATTTATTTATTAGATCTATAGTTTGCTCTTCTTTAAAGAAATTACATATACTTTCTGCAATTATTTTTCCTATTTCTTCTTTCATGTATAACTCTTCATAAGTAGCTGACATTAGTTTGTCCATTGTGTCATAGATCTTGCATAATGATTTTGCAAGTTTTACACCCACATGTCTTATTCCTAGAGCATTTACTAGTCTGTATAAATCTCTATGCTTGCTTTCTTCTATTGCATCCATTAAATTTTGTGCAAATTTTTTACCGTTTTTCTTTAATGATGCTATATCTTCAAATGTTAATTTATATATGTCTGTTATATTACTTATTAATCCTCTGTTTATTAATTCTTCTATAATTGCTTCTCCAAGCCCATTTATATCCATTGCTTCTCTTGAAGCAAAGTGAATTATTCCTCTGTAAAGTTTTGCTGGACATTCTATTCCGTTACAGTACCATGCAGCTTCTCCTTCTTCTCTTACAGCTTGTGCACCACATACGGGGCATACTTCCGGCATTTTAAAATCTTTTTCTTTTCCTGTTCTTTTCTTTTTGTTTACGCCAACTACTTCTGGTATAACATCCCCTGCTTTTTGTATTATTACAGTATCTCCTATTTTAATATCTCTTTCTTTTATATAATCTTCATTATGCAATGTTGTTTTAGATATTTTAGAGCCTGCTACAACTACTGGTTCTAATATTGCCATAGGGGTTATTGCACCTGTTCTTCCCACTTGGCATATTATATCTTTTAGTATTGTTTCTTTTTTCTCTGGTGGGTATTTATATGCAACTGCCCATTTTGGTGTTTTGTATGTTGTTCCTAGTTTTTCTCTTAATTCTAAATTGTCTACCTTTACAACTGCACCATCTATTCCAAAAGATATTTTTTCTCTATCATTTCCTATCTTTTCTATTGCTTTTATTGCCTCATCTATGTTATTACACAATATTTTTACTGGGTTTACATTAAAGCCTAAAGTTTCAAGATACTTTAAACTCTCATAATGTGATTTAAACTCTATTGTGTCTGACTTTTGTACATTAAATATATACATATCTAATGGTCTTTTTGCAGTAATTTTGCTGTCTAGTTGTCTTAATGAACCTGCTGCTGCATTTCGCGCGTTTGCAAATTGTTCTTCCTCTGCTAATAATCTATCTGAATTTAATTTTTCAAACTCTTCTTTTCCAATAAATACTTCTCCACGAACAATGATATCTATTGGCTCTTTTAGTTTTTTAGGAATTGTTTTTATAGTCTTTAAGTTTTCTGTAACATCCTCTCCGACAGTTCCATTTCCTCTAGTTGCACCTCTAACTAATATTCCGTTTTTATATTCCAATGCTGCTGATAATCCATCGATTTTTGTTTCTACAACATATTTTAGTTCTATGTTATTTTCCTCTGCAACTTTTTTTACTCTCTCATCAAAATCTCTTACTTCTTCAAATGTAAATACGTCTTGAAGGCTCTGCAAAGGGACTTCATGAGTTACCTTTTCAAAGCCTTTTTTTATACTACTTCCAACTCTTTGAGTTGGTGAATCTTCTCTAATAAGTTCTGGGAATTCTGCTTCTATTTGCTTCAATTCCCTCATAAGCATATCATACTCATAATCACTAACAACCTGTTTATCATCAAAATACATTTGTGTATAGTACTTAAGTAAAGGTACTAATTCCTCTACTCTTTTTTTTGCTTGTTCTATATCCATTTTTATTCATCCTTTTAAGTTTTATTATTTTTCATCTTTAAATAATTCTTTACAGCCTTTTAAATAGTCTATACCTGAAAATATAGTAGCTATTACAGAAATTCCTAAAAGAACTGTTGTACCTAAATTTATTGCGAAAGGAAGTCCTGTAAGTTCTCCCGTAAAGATATATCCAAAGCTATTAGTATCTATAAATGCTATAATTAAGCCTATCATTTGAGTACATGTTTTTATCTTCCCCCATATACTTGCTGCTATTACTTTACCCGATTTTTCTACCGCTATTAATCTATATCCAGAAACTACAAATTCACGAATTACTACTATAGCTGGTATCCAAGCTGGTAGTCTACCTGCTTCTACTAATATAAGCATTGCAACTATAACTAATATTTTATCTGCTATTGGGTCTAAGAATTTTCCAAAAGTAGTTATTTGGTTTCTTGAACGCGCTATGTATCCATCTAATTTATCGGTTAAAGACGCAATAATAAATATTATATCTATTATTAAATATGTAAGTGGGATCCCCCATAAATCTCCTTTTAAGTTAAAGAATGGTATTATTAGAATAATAGGGACTAATATAATTCTAAATATTGTGATTTTGTTGGCTAAATTCATCATTTTCTTCCTCTCATTTTTATTTTTTACTTATATAATATTTTTCAAAAAATTCTTTATACATTATATATAAATAAAACAAAAAAATAAATAGAAAAATGTAAAAAAATTATTTTTTCTATTTATTTTTATCTACTATTTTGTACTATATCCACTATATCAGCAATATATTCGCCTATTACCGGTATATTCCATGTCACTATTTTTTGAAGTATTATTAATATGATTGCCGTAATAATTGTAACGCCAATACCAATCCCTATACCTTTTACTATACCTGTCCATATATTCCTAAAAAATAGCTCTTTTCTATTTCCTAAGAGTTCTACTAAATCTAACACTTTACTTTTAGTTAAAGCATAGTTTAGGTTATCTAGTTTTTTATTTAATTCTTCATAAACTTTTTTATCCATAATCCACCACATTTCTAATTATATTATCTTACAATTTTGGTTTTTTATGTATAAAAAATTAATAAAAAAAGAATAGCTTTTTGTACTGAACCCAAAAAGTTGGACAGTATAAATTAGGCTACTAACTTGGAATGTTCTCTGTATTGAACAGGGG
>CALXVB010000042.1 GCA_944391855.1 uncultured Clostridia bacterium
AAACTTGCAATAGATACTATGTTTGCTTTAAATGAAACAAGTGAAAGAAAAACAGTAAAAATGTGTAAACATTGTGGCAAGCCGTTTTCTTCTGAAAACCTGAAAGCCGAATATTGTAGTCCACAATGTAGAAATCAGGCTAATGTTTATAAAAGTAGAGCAAAGAATAAGGAATAAATGATGGAGGCAGAAGAAAAAATGAATAATGAAATAGAAAATAATATGAGTTTATTCAATGTAGAAAATATACCAGATAATAGTCAATATAATTTTAAATATATAGATTTATTTGCAGGGATTGGAGGAATAAGAACTCCTTTTCAAAACCTAGGAGGAAAATGTGTTTTTTCATCAGAAATAGATAAATATGCATCTCAAACATATGAAGCAAATTATGGAGAAAAACCAAGTGGAGATATAACAAAAATACCAGCAAGCACAATTCCAAATTTTGATATTTTATTAGCTGGATTTCCTTGCCAAGCTTTTTCAATAGCTGGAAAAAGAGAGGGCTTTAATGATACAAGAGGAACAATGTTTTTTGAAGTTGAAAGAATATTAGAAGAAAAACAACCAAAATGTTTTCTACTAGAAAATGTAAAAGGATTAACTAATCACGATAAAGGTAAAACATTTAAAATAATGTTAGATATTCTTGAAAATAAATTAAATTATAAAGTATATCATAAAGTACTAAATGCCAAAAACTTTGGACTACCTCAAAATAGAGAAAGAATAATGATTGTTGGATTTAAAAATCATAATATAGATTTTCATTTTCCAGATGATACCAATATTCCAACTAAATTAGGCGATATTCTAGAAGATAACCCAGATGATAAATATACAATATCTGATAAAATTTGGGCGAGTCATCAAATGAGAAAAGAGAGAAACAGAAAAAAAGGAAATGGATTTGGATATTGCTTATTTAATGAAGATTCTGCTTACACAAGTACTATTTCTGCAAGATATTATAAAGATGGTTCAGAAATTTTAGTGGATCAATCAGCTAAAGGAAAAAATCCTAGAAAGTTAACACCTAGAGAAGCAGCAAGATTACAAGGGTATCCAGATAGCTTTAAAATTGTTGTTAGTGATACACAAGCATATAAACAATTTGGAAATTCAGTTCCTGTAAATATGATTGATGCAGTTGCTAAAAAAATGTATGAAGCACTAAAAAAAGGAGGAGAACTATAATGGATATTACAGAAATGGAATATAGGAATAACTTATTATTTTATACAATATTAAAAGATTTATTAAAATGTAAATTAGGTGAAAAAAGACTAATGATTTTAGAAGAAACTATTGAACAAAACAAGAATTTACCTTGTAATAAAATGAAACAATTACTTTCAAATGGTATAGTAGGAGAAAAAACAAAGGCTTATGATGATTTAATAATTTTATTAAATTTAGCGAATAACAATAATTATAATATTTGGAAAGATTTGTTATTAGTTTCTATCGAACTTTTACTTACAAAAGATTTGATATTGGAAGAATCAAAATCGTATGCTAGAATAAAGTATAAAGAAAAAATCGACAAGATAAAAGATAAACTTGGACTTGAATATGATATGTCTAATTTAGAATATCCATATGGTCAAAGGGTAATTAGTTCTCTATTAGTGTATGTTTTAACCAATATTGATAGAGAAACTGAATTTGTTCTTGAAACAAGTAAAAGTACTATTAAGGTTTTAAATGATAAATTAAAAAATATTGTTGAAAAATACAAAATAAATGTAAACAATATGTTTATGATTATTGTTGATGAATCAATAAATCAAAGTATAAAATCTGATGCAGGACAATCATATGAAAATAGAGTATATAGCTTATTACTAAATATAAGCGATAAAGTTGAAAATCATTCTCACGACGATATGATTTCTTCAGTTGAATATGATTTTACATTCTATATTGATGACAGAAAATATGGTGTAAGTGCAAAGAGAACATTAAGAGAAAGATATAAACAAAATTTTGAAGATGTAGATTTTCTGACAGTTGATGCTATGTTTTTAATAACACTTGGTATTGACTTAAATGAAGATAAACTAAATAATATACTACAAAAAAATGGACAATATGTTATTGTTGCAGATGAAGTTTATGAAGCTAAAGAATATTTAAAGAATAATCCAAGAGTATTATCTTCTAAAAATATAACCAAAGAATCAATAAAAAATATTTTGAAATAGTGCAATGTAGTGTTGAAAGGAGATAAAAACTTGAAAAGATATATAGCATTTAATATAATAATACCAATAATTTTAATATTTATTTTACCAATTATAATTTTTATATTTGCAATTCAATATTTTTCAATAAGTGAGATAAACCTATTATTTACTACTTTGCAAATTAATGAAGATGTAGATATTCCCAATTATATTAGTTATTTATCGGTATGTACAATGATTATTGTATTGTTTAGTATATTATTTATTGCATTGAGAAACTTTAATAAAAATAGAGTTTTTCTTTCGGGTAATATATATGGTACTAGTTATTACATATTTTATAAACTTGCTAAAATTTTAGGCTTTAATAAAATTAGTTTAATTAGAAAACCATACTATATAATGTTTAAAATTGTATTAAACGATGATTTTGAAGAATTGGTAAATTTAAGTAAAGAAAATGAACAACTATGTTCTGAAATTTCTATTAAAGTAGATGAGAGTAAGTTTCATAATATTAATAATTTAAGAGAATGTAATTTAGTTATTTCAGATACATATAAAATAAAGGTAGAACAACTTCCAATAGATAAACAGGATATTGATACTATTTTTATAGAACGAATTGGACATGAGGGAATTAGAGTATCTTCTCCTGAATTAGTAAATGAAGTTCGTAAATCTGTTATAAAAATTATGAATACAGGAGCTAAAATAAATCTATTTATGACAACATCAACATTAAATACATATAGAATTATAAGAGATTGCTTTATGCAAGCAGATAGAGATAAAGTTGAATTAGAAATATTTCAACAAAATACTGCAGATAAAAAGAAAAAATTTAAAGATAAAGGAAAAAAAGCAATAAGGAGGAAAAAGTAGTTGGACAATACACGAATTGATTTAGTATTAAGACGAATTGCCAAAGAATTAGATATTTCAGAAGATAAACGTAAAAAAGCAGTAGAAAGTTATAATTCAGTTGGAACATATTTATCAAATCATATAAAAGCACAGGTAGATATATTTCCACAAGGTTCATTTAGATTGGGAACTGTAATAAAACCTTTATCAGATGAAGATGATTATGATATTGACCTAGTATGCAAAATAAATAAGCATTTTTCAAATCCAAAGGATTTAAAAAATGAGGTTGGACAGGCATTAAAAGAAAGTGATAGATATTCTAAAATGCTACAAGATGAAGGAAAAAGATGTTGGACATTAAAATATTCAGAAGAAGCACAATATCATATGGATATTCTTCCATCAATTACAGATATAACATATGACAAAGATAAAAAATTAAAAATAACTAATAAAGATGAGGAAACTGGTACCTATACTTTTACTACAACTAATCCAGAAGCGTACTTTGAATGGTTTAATGAAAAGCAACAAGAAGAAAAACAGAGATTAATAGAACGTTTTGCTGTTCAAAATAATAAAAACATTGAAGAAGTTCCAGAGTATGAAGTAAAGACTACATTGCAAGTTGCATTACAAATATTAAAGAGATATAGAGATAAAAAATTTGAAGATAGATTAGATGATAAACCAATTTCTATAATATTGACAACTATAATGGCTCAAATTTACGCAGGTGAAAATAATGTATATGAATTAATAAAGAATTTTTCAAATAATTATAAAAAATACATAAAAATAAAAAATGGTATAGAGTGGGTAGAAAACCCTGTAAATAGTGAAGAAAATTTTGCTGATAAATGGCAAATATACCCAGAAAGAAAAGATGCTTTTAAATTTTTTATGACCGAATTAAAAAAAGATATTGTAAATAATACATTTATTACTTCTGGAAATTTATTTGAAGAATCAAAAAGCTACAAGGAAATGTTTGGTACAAAAATAGTAGAAAAAGCATATGCAAGCATTGGAGAAGATGCTAGGGCATTACGTGAAAATGGAAGTATGTACATTAACAAAGATGCTAAAGTTAACTTTGAACAAGAAGGAAAAAATGTAAAGGAGCATAAATTTTTTGGGCAGTAAATTTCCTAAAAACACAAAAAAATATGCAACAATTCCAATGCAAAAATATAATTTACTAATTAAACACAAAAAGCTTTTGATTAAGGATAATTCAAATAAAAGGTTAGATATGGATTTTTTGATAAAATCCTCTAATAGTAGTAATGAATATATAATAAAAATAAAATATGATACTATTTTTGATACTCCAAAGGTATTTTTATTAAGTCCAAAATTAGATGTACGACCTAATGAAACTATTCCTCATACTTATGGTATGAAGAAAGTTAATGGTAAAGAATATCTACAAATATGTCCATTTTATCCAAGTGAAGATTGGAATAATAAAATGATTATTGCAGATACTGTATTACTTTGGAGTATCGAGTGGTTCTATTTTTATGAAATATGGTTTGTTTCTGGAGTTTGGTGTGGACGGAGGAAAACATCCAGAAAATGGAAAAAATGAAGAAAAATAAAATTAATGGAATTTACTTAATTCTATTTTTATTTTTCTTTTTATCTTTTTCTAATTTTTGCCTCTCTTCCTCTAATTTTTGATGTAGTTCAGATTTTTTGATTTTTTCTAATCTTAATTTAATATTATTGCAATGTTTTATTTCTTCAATAAGTGGCGTAATCTTTTTAGAAATTTCAATAATTTTATTCTCAATATTTTTTCTTTCATCATCATTTTTAGTTCTTTTATGCTTTTTCCATAAATTTTCTCTTTCACTTTTTAATGGGTTAATTCTGTCATAAGCTAATTTTTCATAATTAAGCAATTCTTCTTCAGTATTAATATTATTTTTGCTTAAAAAACGGACTTGTTTAGAAAATTCATCCATCTTTCTTATTGCTTGTATTAGTTCAGGGGTTATTTTAGTTATATTCGATTTTGAAAAGATTTCAGTATTTATTCCAAGTAATTTCTCGTATTGGTAAATTAAATATGAAATTGTCCCTTTAAATTGTAAATGTTTTTGTTTTTCATTATTATATCTTTCATATGTTTTACTAAATAATAAATATGGCTCAGGAGAATATGGAAATTCTGGTTGTGTTTCTAGTATTCTCTTATAAATATTTTCTTTTGAATATTTATTTCCAAATTGCCTTTCTATTCTAGTATTTCTTTTATATGGCTCTCTCCTAATAGACAATGTGCAATTTCTATCTGTAACAATATAATCTAAATCTTTAAGTATTTGAATAAATTGCTCATAATCTTTTGCATTTGCTATTGCATAATCAATAGAATCTCGCATTAATTCTTTATATAGATCACTGGTAGCATATTTGGTATATTTATCTTCTTGTTTTAAAACATGCAATCCATATTCCTCACAAAGTCTGTCAGATGTTTTTCTCATAAGTGCATAATCTTTCTTGGTGTTGCAAAATCTTTTTCCATCTAAAAATGATACAGAGTTGAGTACAAAATGATTATGAATATTATCTGTATTTATGTGGGTAGATACTATTACTTGAAATTTATCTCCCCATAATTCTTCTGCAAGTTGTAATCCAATTTTATGTGCTTGTTCTGCTGTAACTTCTCCTACAATAAAAGATTGTACTCCATGAAATCCTTGTATTCCTGTTGTTTTAAAAAATTGCTTTTTTACATTTTTTATTTCATTAAATGCAGTATTAGGGATACAATTTATACCTGATACATATAACTTTTGTTCGGTCTTATCTCCATTAACTGCGTAATCAATTGTAATATCTAATCTTTCACTAACTTTCCATATTTTTGTTATTGCCATACAAGCCTCCTTTCTTTTGAGGAATAAGATAAACTTCTTGCATACTTAAAACTAAATCTTCTATTTGATGTAGTAATGGAGTAAATTTATCTGTATTAATATAGCCTTGATATCTATTATAAGTTCTTGCCATTTGATTTAGATTATTTGCCATTCCTCTTAATTGGGAAAGCATTTCATAAAATCTTTCGTCAGGTTGTTCTTTTAGCTCATAATCTAATATGAATTTTCTAAAAAATTCTGATTTATTTAATCCTGACTTTTTTACTTTTTCATCAAAAATTTTTTTCTCTTTTTCATTCAAAAAAATATTGATTTTTATATTACGATTTCTCATAGAATTCCACCTCACTTTCTAAAAAAATTTTTATAATTTAGTTTTGTTTTAAATCAGGGTTTGGGACTTGTCCCATTATTAAAGGTATTTGTGGCGTGAGTACAAATACGTTGCTTGCATATTCAATAAATCTAAAGAGTACTCACATTCAAAATCTCTTAATATTAATTGCTAAAAGAAAAAATAAGGCACAAAATTTTGAAAAATTGTGCCTTAAAGTTATTAAATTTTATCTTAAAATTCCAATTTTTTTGAAGAAATAGTAAGCATCTTTACCACCTAAAAAGAATATTTCTTTTTCTTCTATTGATTGCATATCGTAATAAATTTGTACTAATTTTGCTAGAGCAATACACTCTTTATTTGATAAATTTCTGTTTTCAGTTTGACCTTCTAAAATCCAAACTAGATTTTCATTTTCATCTA
>CALXVB010000043.1 GCA_944391855.1 uncultured Clostridia bacterium
TCAGCAAGAAATATTGAAGGAGTAAAAACTACTCTAGTAAATACAATTAATGTATATGATTTATTAAAATACAAAAACTTAGTTATAACATTAGATACTGTTAAGAAATTAGAGGAGGTGTACGCATAATGGTAGCAGAAGATATAATATTAGCACCAGTTGTTACAGAAAAATCAAGCAGTGAAATACAAGATGGGAAGTACACTTTTAAAGTAAATAAGAAAGCTACAAAAATTGATATAAAAATGGCTGTAGAAAAATTATTTGACGTAAAAGTATTGAATGTAAATACAATGACAGTTAAAGGAAAAGAAAAAAGAGTTGGAAGAAATGTAGGAAAAACTTCTGACTGGAAAAAAGCAATAGTTACAATAGACACTGAAGTAGGAGAAAAATCATACTTAACAAAAGGTGGAAAAGAAGTTAAAGTAACTAAGAAATATAAAACATCAATAGACGAATTTATGGGTGCTTAAATAAAAAGTATAAAATTATCTAGAAAAAACTAGGAAAATAAATATTAAAGGAGAGAAATATAATGGGAATGAAACATTTTAAAGCATATACTCCATCAAGAAGAAATATGACAGTATTAGATTACAGTGAGATTACTAAAAAAACTCCTGAAAAATCTTTAATAACAACAAAGAAAGAAAAAGCAGGAAGAAACTCACAAGGTAAAATCACAGTAAGACATCAAGGTGGAGGTAATAGACAAAAATATAGAATAATTGATTTTAAGAGAAATAAAGAAAATATGCCAGCTACAGTAATTGGTATAGAATATGATCCAAATAGAAGTGCAAATATAGCTTTAATTCAATATGAAGATGGAGAAAAAGCATATATATTAGCACCAGTAGGATTAACAGATGGTGCAACAGTTATATCAGGAGAAAAAGCTGATATAAAACCAGGTAATTGCATGAGAATAGAGAATATACCAGTAGGTACAATGATTCATAATATAGAATTAAATCCAGGTCAAGGTGGAAAATTAGTAAGAGCAGCAGGTCAAGAAGCTCAATTAATGGCTAAAGAAGGAAAATATGCTCACGTAAGACTACCATCTGGAGAAATGAGACTTGTTATGGCTGTATGTAAAGCTACAATAGGAACAGTTGGAAATCAAGAACATGAAAATGTAAAAATTGGTAAAGCTGGTAGAAAAAGACATATGGGAATAAGACCAACAGTTAGAGGTTCTGTTATGAACCCAGTAGATCACCCACATGGTGGTGGTGAAGGTAGAGCACCAGTTGGACATTCAGGACCAATGACACCTTGGGGCAAACCAGCACTTGGATATAAGACAAGAAAGAAAAATAATAGAACAGACAAGTTTATAGTTAAGAGAAGAAAATAATATCTTAAAAAGGAGGAAATGAAGCAATGTCAAGATCAAGCAAAAAAACTCCATTTGTTGCACCAGAACTATTAAAAAGAATAGAAGCAATGAATGAGAGTGGAAAAAAAGAAGTTATAAAGACATGGTCAAGAGCTTCTACAATATATCCACAAATGGTTGGACATACAATAGCTGTACATGATGGAAGAAAACATGTACCAGTATATATATCAGAAGAAATGATAGGACATAAATTAGGTGAATTTGCACCAACAAGAACATTTAAAGGACATTCAGGAGATAAAACAACAACAACAAAATAATAAATTAAGGAGGTAAATGAAGTGGAAGAAAAGCAAGAAATAATACCACAAGCAGAAGCAACTCTTAAATATGCTAGAATTTCTTCAAGAAAAGTTAAAATTGTAGCAGATTTAATTAAAGGTAAAGATATAGATGAAGCTTTAGCAATATTAAAATATACACCAAAAGCTTCATCAGAAATATTAGAAAAATTATTAAAATCAGCTATAGCAAATGCTGAAAACAATCATCACATGGCTCATGAAAAATTATACGTTGCTGATATATTTGCAAATCAAGGTCCAACATTAAAGAGAATAAGACCTGCTGCAAAAGGAAGCGCAGTAAGAATTAGAAAAAGAACAAGTCATGTTACAATAAAATTAAGAGAGAGAGATTAGAAGAAAGGAAAGGAGGACATTTACAAAATGGGACAAAAAATGGATCCACACGGATTAAGAGTAGGTGTTATAAAAGACTGGAATTCTAAATGGTATGCAAATAAAAAAGATTTTGGTGATTACCTAGTAGAAGATCATAAAATCCGTGTGTATGTTAAGAAAAAATTATATGCAGCTGGAATTTCTAAAATAGAGATTGAAAGAACAGCTAAATTTGTTAAAGTTAATGTTTACGCAGCTAAACCAGGAATTATAATTGGTAAAGGTGGAAACTTAGCTGAAAGTTTAAAAGCAGAACTTGAAAAAATGATTAATAAAGAAGTAAATTTAAATATAGTTGAGGTTAAAAATATAGACTTAGATGCTCAATTAGTTGCAGAAAACATAGCAGGACAACTAGAAAGAAGAATATCTTTCAGAAGAGCTATGAAACAATGTATGCAAAAAACTATGAAATCAGGTGCTCTAGGAATTAAAACAGCAGTATCTGGAAGATTAGGTGGGGCAGATATGGCTAGAACTGAATTCTATAAAGAGGGAACTATTCCACTTCAAACTTTAAGAGCTGATATAGATTATGGATTTGCTGAAGCAGATACAACATATGGAAAAATTGGTGTAAAAGTTTGGATATATAAAGGAGAAGTTCTTCCTACTAAAAAGAAAGTAGTGGAAGGAGGAGACAAATAATGCCATTAATACCAAAAAGAACAAAATATAGAAAACAACAAAAAGGTAGAAATAGAGGAAAAGCTACAAGAGGTAACAGAGTTACTGACGGTGAGTACGGATTACAAGCATTAGAAGCAGGACAAATAACTTCTAACCAAATAGAAGCAGCTCGTGTTGCTATGACACGTTATATTAAA
This sequence comes from uncultured Clostridia bacterium, assembly GCA_944391855.1. Classification (GTDB taxonomy): domain Bacteria; phylum Bacillota; class Clostridia; order TANB77; family CAG-508; genus CALXVA01. The sequence continues at coordinate 2,922 of CALXVB010000043.1, forward strand.
AGAGGTGGTAAAGTTTGGATAAAAATATTCCCAGACAAACCAATCACAAGAAAACCTATTGGTACTCGTATGGGTAAAGGTAAAGGTGCTGTTGAATTTTGGGTAGCAAATGTAAAACCAGGTAGAGTAATGTTTGAAATAGCAGGAGTAACAGAAGAAACTGCAAGAGAAGCATTAAGACTTGCTGCAAACAAACTATCTGTAAAGTGCAAATTTGTACAAAAGGAAACTGAAATAGGTGGTGAAATAGATGAAGATAAATAAAATAAAAGAAATGTCTTCACCTGACTTAGAAAAAGAATTAGGAGAACTAAAATCAGAGTTATTTAAATTAAGATTTAGTTTAGCAACACATGGTTTAGATAATCCTATGAAAATTAAAGAAGTTAAGAAAGACATAGCAAGAATAAAAACAGTATTAACAGAAAGAAAATTAAGTGAAAATAAATAATAATTCTTTAAATGGAATAAATCATTCCAATCTAGTTTTAAAGAAAGGAGATTAGAAAATGGAAGAAAGAAATCTTCGTAAAGAAATGGTTGGTATCGTTTCATCAGATAAAATGGATAAAACAGTAGTTGTATCTGTTCAAATGAACGAAAAACATAAAACTTATGGTAAAGTTCAAAAAAGAACATATAAATTAAAAGCTCATGATGAAAATAATGAATGCCAAGTAGGAGATAAAGTAAGAGTAATGGAAACTAGACCTCTATCAAAAGATAAGAGATGGAGAGTAGTTGAAGTTTTAGAGAAGGCAATTATAAAATAAGGAGGAAAATTTAAAATGGTACAACAACAAACTATATTAAAAGTAGCAGATAATACAGGCGCAAAAGAAATTATGTGTATCAGATGTCTAGGTGGATCATATAGAAAATATGCTAGAATTGGTGATATAATAGTTGCTTCTGTAAAGACAGCTATACCAGGTGGAGTTGTTAAAAAAGGTGACGTTGTAAAAGCTGTTGTAGTAAGAACTAAAAAGCCTACAAGAAGAGCTGATGGATCTTATGTAAGATTTGATGAAAATGCAGCAGTTATAATAAGAGAAGATGGAACACCAAAAGGAACTCGTATATTTGGACCTGTTGCAAGAGAATTAAGAGAAAAAGATTATATGAAAATACTTTCACTTGCACCAGAAGTTCTATAATAATGAAAAAGAGGTGAAAGAAATAATGAGAATAAAAAAAGGTGATACAGTTAAAGTTTTATCAGGTAACGATAAAGGAAAAACTGGTGAAGTTTTAGAAGTAATACCAAAAACAGAGAAAATAATAGTTAAAGGTGTTAATGTAAGAAAAAAACACGTAAAAGCTAGAAAGCAAGGAGAAGAGAGTGGAATAATTCCATTAGAATGTGCTATTCATAGCAGTAAAGTAAATGTAGTATGTCCAAAATGTGGAAAAGCTACAAGAGTTCAATATAAAATTGAAAAAGATGAAAAAGTACGTGTTTGCCAAAAATGTGGGGCAAAATTAAAATAATAAAAGAGAGGAGGACTATTTAAACTTATGGAAATTTTAAGAGAGCAATACGAAAAAGAGATTGTACCAGCAATGATGAAGAAATTTAACTATAAATCAGTTATGGAAGTTCCAAAGTTAGACAAAATAGTTATAAATATAGGTTTAGGTGATACAAAAGATAATCCTAAATCATTAGAAAATGCTATAAATGACCTTACAATTATAACTGGTCAAAGACCAATTATAACAAAGGCTAAAAAGGCTATAGCAGCTTTCAAAATAAGAGAAGGAATTAACATGGGATGCAAAGTTACATTAAGAAGAGGAAAAATGTATGATTTTGCATATAAACTATTTAATGTAGCACTTCCAAGAGTAAGAGACTTTAGAGGAGTATCAGCTAACTCATTTGATGGTAGAGGAAATTATTCAATGGGAATTAAAGAACAATTAATTTTCCCAGAAATCGAATACGATAAAATAGACAAAATAAGAGGAATGGATATAATTTTCGTTACAACAGCTAAGACAGATGAAGAAGCTAGAGAGCTTTTAACTCTTTTAGGAATGCCATTTAAAAATTAATTGAAATCAATTATAAACTTTGTATTGCGTTGTCAAAATTAATCACAAAATCCTCATCGTACACTAAGTACGATTCCGGTTTTGCAATTAATTTTTCCTAGCACTACTCGTTTCTAATTAATTTCACTAGATATGAATTTTATGTAAAATATTTCATTATAGTAAAATAAAATCTAAGAAAGGAGAAAAAAATGGCAAAGAAATCTTTAAAAGTAAAACAACAAAGAGCCCAAAAATATAAGACAAGAGAATACAATAGATGCAAAATTTGTGGAAGACCACACGCATATATTAGAAAATTTGGAATTTGCCGTGTATGTTTTAGAGAATTAGCTCATAAGGGAGAGATTCCAGGAGTTAAGAAGGCTAGCTGGTAATTCAAATTCGAAACCATAATTTGTTTAAAAATCAGCTTCCTACTAAATTTGAAACAAAGTCATAGGAAGATAAATACACAAAAATATAAATTCCAAAAAAAGAAGGAGGGAAAATAAATTGAATACAACAGATCCAATAGCAGATATGTTAACAAGAATAAGAAATGCTAACAGCTCTAAACATAAAACAGTTGATGTTCCAGCATCAAATATGAAAAGGGCTATTGCAAATATCCTATTTAGAGAAGGATATATAGCAGCATTTGAAGAAATAGATGATTCTCGTCAAGGAATTATAAGAATAACTCTAAAATACGATGAAAAAGGAAAAAGAGTTATTGATGGTATAAAAAGAATAAGTAAACCAGGTTTAAGAGTATATGCATCAAAAGATGA
>CALXVB010000044.1 GCA_944391855.1 uncultured Clostridia bacterium
TTCACTTGTTTGCCATGCAAAAAAATAATATAATAAATTTATAAAAAAGTACTTGACAAAAATTAGATAGTCAATTTTATAGTTAATATACTTATAATTATTTGTGATTTTCTAACAATATATAACATTATATATTGTTGTTTTATTTTTTACATAATATATTAATGGTTTCGCTTTTCTCTATATTTATTTCCCCATTCTACCATAGAATCTAAAATAGGTTTTAAACTAAAACCTGTATCAGTCAAAGAATATTCAACTCTTGGAGGAACTTCAGCATATACTTTTCTTTTTACTAATCCTGAATTTTCCATTTGTCTTAAATTACTTGTTAATACTTTTTGAGTAATTCCAGTAACTGATTTTTTTAATTCACCAAAGCGCTTGGTACCTGTAAGTAAGTCTCTAACAATTAGAATCTTCCATTTATCTCCAATTAGACCCATTGTAATCTCAACAGGACAAGCAGGTAAGTTATTATCCATATTTATCATCTCCTAAATATAATAAGATTATAACAAAATAAATGTTAAAAGTAAACAATTAAATGCTTAAAAATGCACAATAGTATCTTTTGGGATATTAAATCCTAAATAAAGTGTAAGTATAAAAAATATTTAAGCTCTATATGCTAATAAAGTAGCTAAAAGTTACCTATGGGAAACTATGGCACTTTAATGTGCCTACTTTACAAGAATATTAAATGACATTAAAATATTTATAGAAATTGAAAAACAAGTAGCTACAAATTTTCAAAACAAAATATATTATAAAGGAGATAATAAAAATGAATAGTAAAAGAGTTGATTTAGAAAAAGGATTTATAAATATATATGATTTTGGAGAAATAAAATTGCATAGCTATCAAACAAACGATTTAATGTATGATGAAAGCTATATTTTAGAAAATAAAGATAATGTATTATTAGTTGAATTTCCAGCATTTTATGATAATTTAAAAGAATTCGAAGAATATGTAAAAGGCTTAAATAAAAATATTGTAGGAAAGGTATTTTCAGACCATCCAAATGGTGGAACAATATTTAAAGACGTAAAGGGATATGCTTCAGAAGGAACAATAAAATCAATGAAAGAAGGTACAATACATAATCTAGTAACTGGGCTTGAAACTTCTTTTGGAGGTAGCTTTGCAAAAGAATACCATAATATAACAGATATATTAAAAGAAAAACAAGTAAACATTGGGGGGTTTGAATTAAATATAACCTATCATGAAGAAAATATAGAGATAGAATTTCCACAGATAAATTCAGTCTATACACATATGTTAGGACATGATTGTCATTCTATAGTAGCAGGAGAAAACCACGCAAATGTTATTATAGAAGGGTTAAACGGATATAAGAGAAAAGGTTATACATTAATACTTTCAAGTCATTATACACCAGAAACTCTTGAAGACGTAGACACTAAAATTGCTTATCTTGAAGATATCAAGAAAATAGCAAAGATAAGCAAAAACATAAATGAGTTTAAAGAAAAAGTAAAAAATGCTTATCCAAATTATAGTGGATTAAATTATTTAGATATGACAGCAAGTTATTTCTTTCCAAATAATTAAGAAAAATAGAAGGTTGCTTTAAAAAGCAACCTTCTATATATAAAAAGGAGAGTTAAAAATATGGAAAAATTAGATTTTTTAATTGATTATTTATTAAGTGAAAACAAAAATATAAAAATAGATAGTATTCCACAAAATATAACAGAAAAGAAAAATTTGTATCGTTCATTATGTAACATTAGAGAGCCAAAGCCTATTTCTGAAGAATATTTACAAAAAGAAAACGAATATCTACAAGAAGAATTAAAGAAAAAAGATATTACCAATGTACAAAGTATAGAACCAATAAAAGAATCTAAGAAAGGAAATAAAATATGTTTATGGAAGGGAGATATAACTACTCTAGAAATAGATGCAATAGTAAATGCTGCAAATTCACAGGGCTTAGGGTGCTTTATACCTTGCCATAAGTGTATTGATAATCAAGTAAATACATTTGCAGGAATATCTTTAAGACTAGAATGCAACAAAATAATGAAAGATAAAAATTATTTTTTAGATACAGGAGAAGCATTTATTACAAGAGGATATAATTTACCTGCAAAGTATATAATTCATACAGTTGGACCAGTTATATATACCGAGGTTACAAGAAAAGAAGAAGAGCAGCTAATAAATTGTTATATTAATTCATTAAAGTTAGCAATGGAAAATGGCATTAGAACTATTGCATTCCCATGCATATCAACTGGAGAATTTAAATTTCCCAAAGATAAAGCAAGCAAATTAGCTATACAAGCTGTTAAAAGCTTTTTAGAAGAACATAAAGATAGCTTTGATAAGATAGTATTTAATGTTTATGGAGAGGAGGATTACAAAATTTATGAAAGAAACTTTAAATAATATAGAAAATATAAAAAAATTAATAGATAAATCAGAATATGTTTTAATTGGTGGAGGTGCAGGCTTATCAGCATCTGCTGGTATTCTATATTCTGGTAAAAGATTCGAAGATAATTTTAAAGATTTTATAGAGAAATATCATTTTACAGATATGTATACGTCAGGATTTTATGATTTTGAAACACAAGAAGAAAAATGGGCTTATTGGGCAAAACATATGTATATAAATGATATAGGAATGAAAGCGACAGATCTATATAAAGAAATTTTAGAATTAGTTAAAAATAAAAAATATTTTGTGATTACTACAAATGTAGATGATCAGTTCTATAAAGCAGGATTTGATAAAAATAGAATATTTGCAACACAGGGAAGTTATGCTTATATACAATGTAGCTATGCTTGTCACAACAAAATATATAATGCTACAGACATGGTTAAAGAAATGGTAGAAAACATAAGAGACTGCAAAATTCCATCAGAACTTGTACCTAAATGCCCAGTGTGTGGAGAAAACATGGAAGTTAATTTAAGAAAAGATGCATATTTTGTTCAAGATGATAATTGGTATAGACAAAATGAAAGATATGGAGAATTTTTAGATAATACAAAAGATAAAAAGGTATTACTATTAGAATTAGGCGTTGGCTTTAATACACCAGGAATTATAAGACTTCCATTTGAACAAATGACATATAACAATAAAGAATGGAATTTAGTAAGAATTAATAAAGATAATACTTCTACTTTTTTTGACATAGAAGACAAAATTATAAAAATCAAAGATGATATAAGTGCAGTATTTTCACAAAAAATTCACAATTAAAATTAGCAATAAGTATTGACTTTTGCTAGAAATGGATATAATATATATAAAGTTTAGCACTCATGCCAAACAAGTGCTAAAAGAAGGTGCGAAAGTGGATAATAGAAAGAAAAAAATATTACAAGCAATAATTGAAGAATATATAAATACAGCAGAACCTGTAAGCTCTGGAAGTATTGTAAAAAGATATGGCTTAGACTTAAGTAGTGCCACAATAAGAAATGAGATGGCAGAATTAGAAAAAGTAGGATATATAGAAAAAACACATACTTCTAGTGGTAGAATTCCATCAGCAAAAGGTTATAGACTATATGTAGATGAATTATTGAATGACCAGAATATAAATTTAGCGGAAATAAAGTATATACAATCTAAATTAAATGCTAAAATTAATGAGTTAGAAGATTTAACAAAAATAACCACGAGTACAATATCTGAAATTACACATTATACAACTGTGGCTATAGGGCCAAAAGCTCAAATACAAAATATACAAGAAATAAAGTTCGTACTATTAGGTACAAGAATGTTAATGGCAGTATTATTAACAGAGGATGGCCTTATAAAAGAGACAATTATAAAGTTTGACCAAGATATTACAGAAGAACAAGTAGAAACATTAAATTATATATTTAATAATAAATTAAGAGGAATGCCATTGGACTCTATAGATAAGCCGTTAGAAGAGTATATATTTTCTCATATGAACTATAGTTTAAGTGTAATAAAACCAATTATGGAACAATTAAATAAAGTTGTAAATGAAGAAGAAAAAATATATTTAGAAGGGGCAAATAAAGCATTCGACTTACCTGAATTTAAAAGCTTGGAAATAGCAAAGAACTTCATAAACATTATAGACAAAAAAGAAATTATGGCAGACCTTTTAAATACAGGGTTTGCAAATGATATAAATGTATATATTGGAGATGAAAATAAAAATAAAAAACTGAAAGACTTCAGTATAGTAACATTTAGACATAGATACAAAAATAAAGATTTAGGAACCATAGGAATTATAGGACCTACAAGAATGGATTATTCTAAAGTAATTTCAGTAATGAAATATATTAATAAAAAATTGAATGGAAAGTAAAATGGAGGTAAAGAATGGATAAGGAAGAAATAAACGACAAGGCAAAAGAAGAGAAAAACAAAAAAGCCGACGAGATTATAGAATTAAAAAAGCAAATAGAAAGCCAAAAAGTACAAATAGAAGAGACAGAAGATAGATTAAAAAGAGTAGCAGCAGAGTTTGATAATTACAAAAAAAGAAATACTAAAGAAAGAGATGGTATGTATAATTCTTTAGTAGCAGATATAATTGCTAATTTCTTACCAGTAATAGACAATTTAGAAAAAGCTGTAGAAACAGAGACAAAGGATGAGGAATATAAAAAAGGAATAGAATTAGTATTAAAGCAATTTAAAGATGTTTTGACAGCAAGAGGAGTAGTAGAAATAGAAGCTGTAGGAAAAACTTTTGATCCAGAATTACATGAAGCAGTAAGTAGCATACAAGACGAAACAAAAGGAGAAAAAGAAATAGTACAAGAATATAGAAAAGGATATATGATAGGAAATAAAGTTATTCGTCACTCTATGGTTATTGTAGCTAATTAATTTTTTGATTTTAATTTTATATAAGTAAAATGGGGCGAAAGGTTGCTTATATATTGATATAGATTTTAATTTTATTTAAAAATAAATATAAATATAATTCGCCAAAAGTTTATCTTAAAGAAAGGAAGATTTTTATATGGGAAAAATTATAGGTATTGATTTAGGTACAACAAATTCATGTGTTGCAGTTATGGAAGGTGGAGAGCCAGTTGTAATTCCTAATGCAGAAGGAAATAGAACAACACCATCTGTAGTTGCATTTTCAAAAAACGGAGAAAGATTAGTAGGACAAATTGCAAAACGTCAAGCAGTTACTAATCCAGATAATACAGTTATATCTATAAAAAGAAAAATGGGAACAAATGAAAAAGTTAATATAGAAGGAGATGAATTTACTCCACAAGAAATATCTGCAATGATATTACAAAAATTAAAAGCAGATGCAGAAAATTATTTAGGTGGGCAAGTAACACAAGCTGTTATTACAGTTCCAGCATATTTTAGTGATAGCCAAAGACAAGCTACAAAAGATGCAGGAAAAATAGCAGGACTTGAAGTTTTAAGAATTATAAATGAGCCAACAGCGGCAGCATTAGCATTTGGTATGGATAAA
>CALXVB010000045.1 GCA_944391855.1 uncultured Clostridia bacterium
TCCGAACACAGAAGTCAAGCTCTATTGTGCCGACGATATTTGTGGGTTACCCTGCTGATAAAATAGGTTGTCGCCAGTTTTTTTTTATGTTAAAACCATATAAATAAATATCTAATATAATTATCATAAAAAGTTCTAATTATGTATTAATTATTTTAATATATAATTAGAATTTTTTTATTTAGAACTTAAAAATATTTTTATTAGTTGAAAATTTAATTCATTTATGTTACTATATGTAATATAAAAATAATTTACAAAAATAGACATTTATTATAACTTATGCTATAATTTAATTACTAAAATTAAAAAATATTATAATAAGGTAAGGAGAAATTAATGGATAGTGTGGATAAATCAGAAGATGTAAGAAATACAGAAAATAGGGTTAAAGGCTTAGTTAGATTCTTAATAACAACATGTTTTTCAAAACTAAACGGGCAAACCCCAAAAAGACTAGAAAATTATAAATTGAAAATAAAAGAAATGTTAAATGTGGAAGAGAGACAACATAGAGGAGAAGAAGAAAAATATAATTATTTGAGAGACACTGTGGATTTGTTTTTCAATTATGTTGGAAGCGAAGAAATAGTAAAAAAAGTGCAAAGTGGCAGAATAAGCAAAGGCGAACTCGAAGATGATTTTTTAGAAGATGTAATAAATGTCCCTAAAAGAAAGTATGATATGAGGGATTTATATAAACCAGATTTAATTTCATCGCACGAAGGAAATAAAGATCTAAAGAGAACTCGAGTGCTACTAAAAAAAGATGGTACAAGACATATATATACTGATGAAGATGGTAAAAAAGTTATATTGACAGACGTAGGTACTATTGAATATGAAGAGTGGCCAGGCATGAGTGCCGATTTATCAATGTATCTACTACAAAAAGAACGTTCTAATGGAACATTTACACAAAATATAGTTTGTACAAAAGTCATTATTGCTAATATGGAAGAACCAGGATATAGAGATGCTGTATTAAAAGAATTATTTAGTGATAAAAATATTAATAGATCAAATGCTAGTTCATATATAGGTCAGATTTTTAAAAGAAGAAAATCTAATAACACAGATTTACCTAAAACAGAAAAGCAAACGGGTTCTGAATACACCTATAGGATAGACGATAATTACGTTTTAGAATATGATGCAGCAGAATTAACAGCTGTTGTAGAAGCAGCGCGACAATATTCAAGAAGCGATAGAAGGAAAAGTGATAGCGTAATAGGTAAATATAATATTGGAATAGACCAAACAGATAGGAGAAAATCACATAGCGAGGCAGATGGACATGATGAACCTGATGGTAGATAAAAAATGTTATAAATTAAGTAAAATAAGCAAAAGAAGCTCACAAAATAGTTGACAATATAGAAAAAATATGATAAAATATTCAAGCGTATGTAGATACATACGCTTATAAAAATAGCAAAAATATTAAGCATAAAATCTGGAGGTGTATAAAATGGCTGCAAAAGGTGCAAGAGAACCAATAACTTTAGAGTGTACAGAATGTAAAAGAAGAAATTATATGACAGAAAAAAATAAAAAGAACAACACAGAGAGATTAGAAGTTGTTAAATATTGCAAATATTGTAAAAAACGTACTACACATAAAGAAACAAAATAATTAGAGAGAACCTTTAAGGGGGAGTAAATAATGCCTAAAGAAGCAAACAAAAAGCAAGATAATAAGAAACAAAAAAAGTTTCGGAAAAGATTTTAAGGCAGAACTTAAAAGAGTAATTTGGCCAACACCAAAACAATTATTCAATAATACAGTTGCTGTAATAACAGTTGTACTAATAACAGCTGCTATTGTATTTGTGTTAGATTTTGCTTTTGAAAGTATGAATACATACGGCATAGAAAAGCTAAAAGAAATGGTAGAGAATAATGAATCAGAAATAACTAATTCAACACTACTAAATCAAACTACCGAAGAAGTAGTAGATACAAATAGTGCAGAAGAAAATACAGCAGTAGAAGACGTAAATAGTGTAGAAGAATAAAATGAAGGAGGCTAAAATATGTCTCAAGAAGAAAAAGAATTAATACCTAGATGGTATGTTATACACACTTATTCAGGTTATGAAAACAAAGTAAAAACTGACCTTGAAAAGACAATTAAAAACAGAGAATTAGAAGATTACTTCTTTAATATAATTGTTCCAATGGAAGAACAAATAGAAATTAAAGATGGAAAAAGAAAAACTAATTTGAAAAAAGTTTTTCCAGGGTATGTTTTAATAAAGATGATTGTAACTGAAAAAACATGGTATATAGTTAGAAATACTAGAGGTGTTACAGGCTTTGTTGGTTCTGGAACAGACCCTATTCCTCTTACAGAGGACGAAATAAGAGCAATGGGATTTGAAATAACAGAAGTTAATGTGGATTATGAAGTTAATGATTCTGTTAAAGTATTAGATGGACCATTAACAGACTTTATAGGTGTTGTCACAGAAATCAATAAAGAAAAACACAAGGTAAAAGTATTAGTATCAATGTTTGGAAGAGAAACTCCAGTAGAGTTAGACTTTTCACAAGTACAAAAAATTTAGTTAATAATCTATTTTTAGATTAATATACATATCACATTTTAAAGGAGGTGCTATATAAAATGGCAGAGAAAGAAATAGGCAATGTCATTAAATTACAAATACCAGCAGGAAAGGCGTCACCAGCCCCACCAGTTGGACCAGCTTTAGGTGCTAGTGGTGTAAACATTATGCAATTTGTAAAAGAATTCAATGATAGAACAGCTAATTTAAACGGAATGATAATTCCAGTTGTTATTACTGTATATAAAGACAAATCATTTGAATTTATTACAAAAGAACCACCAATGGCTGTTTTAATTAAGAAGGCTGCTAAAATTGAAAAAGCTTCAGGAAAGCCTAATAAAGAAAAAGTAGCTAAATTAACTAAAGCACAAGTGGAAGAAATTGCAAAACAAAAAATGCCAGACTTAAATGCAGCATCATTAGAAGCAGCTATGAGTATGGTAGCAGGTACTGCAAGATCTATGGGTGTTGTAGTAGAAGAATAGTTTAATTATTAAACACAAATTATAAAATATGGGAGAGTGAAAGCTCGTTTGAACCAAAGGAGGTAAAGATGAAGAGAGGAAAGAGATATCAAGAAGCTGAAAAGCTAGTTGATAAAGCAAAAGTATATAGTGCACAAGAAGCATTAGATTTAATTCAAAAAATGCCAAAACCAAAATTTGATGAAACAGTTGAATTACATGTAAAATTAGGTGTTGATTCAAAACAAGCTGATCAACAAGTTAGAGGTACAACAGTACTTCCAAATGGTACAGGTAAAACTCAAAGAGTATTAGTTTTCGCAAAAGGACCAAAAGCTGAAGAAGCTAAAAAAGCAGGTGCAGATTTTGTTGGTGCAGAAGAATTAATACCAAAAATTGAGAAAGAAAACTGGTTTGATTATGACGTTATCGTTGCAACTCCAGATATGATGGGTGTTGTAGGTAGATTAGGTAAAATATTAGGACCAAAAGGATTAATGCCTAACCCAAAATCAGGAACAGTAACAATGGACGTTACAAAAGCAATAAATGATATTAAATCTGGTAAAGTTGAATATAGACTAGACAAAACAAATATTATCCATTTAGGATTTGGTAAAGTTTCATTTGGTACAGCTAAATTATTAGAAAACTATGAAACAGTTATGAATGCTATTATAAAAGCAAAACCAGCAGCAGCTAAAGGACAATATATTAAGAGTGTAGCTATATCTACAACAATGGGACCAAGTATGTATATTGATCAAAAATAAGGTAATTGGGTGTTAGCGAAAACAAAGCTTTCGACACCTAGAAGTGCATTTTGCTTCGCAAATATGCACACACCAAGGTAAATTAACCTTGTTAGTTTGTAAAAACAAATTTTTACAAACTAACAATAATATTAGCCAGAGACAGTAAGCATTAAAATAAGTCTTACCTAGGCATATTATAGTACGGAGATAATCTGTATATATATGCCTTATGGCTATATATACAGATTTTAATTTTATATATATCATTTATAGAAAAAGAGGTGAAAAGAATTGGCTAGTGAAAAAGTATTAAAACAAAAAGAAGAAGCAGTTAACGCTTTAGCAGCAGAATTAAAAGATGCTTCTATAGTTCTTTTAGTAGATTATAGAGGAATTACTGTTGAAGATGTTACAAAATTAAGAAAAGACGTAAGAGAAGCAAATGCAGATTACAAAGTTATAAAGAACAACATAATAAAAAGAGCTTTAAATGCAAATGGAGAAAATGGTTTAGATGACTTATTAGAAGGACCAACAGCATTAATTACAAGTAAAGAAGATTATTTAGCACCTGCAAAAGCTATATATAACTTCTCTAAAAACAATGATTTCTACAAAATAAAAGGAGGAATCATTGAAGGCAAAGTTATGACAGCTGAGGAGATAATAACTATTGCTAAATTACCATCAAGACAAGAACTTCTTGCAAAACTTGCTGGGGCTTTACTTGGAAATATTACAAAACTTGCTGTTGCACTTGATCAAGTTAAAGCACAAAAAGAAAATGCTTAAATTAAAGCAATTAATCTAGCAAACATGCCAAGTTTGCAAAACAATTAAAAATTATTAAATAATAAAAAATAAGGAGGAATTTTAAAATGGCAAAAATAGATGAATTATTAGAAACAATTGATAGCCTAACAGTTGTAGAGTTATCAGAATTAGTAAAAGGAATAGAAGAAAAATATGGAGTATCTGCAGCAGCAGTTGCAGCACCAGTAGCTGGTGGGGCAGCAGGCGCAGCTGAAGAAAAAACAGAATTTAATGTAGTATTAAAAGAAGCTGGTGCAAACAAAATCCAAGTAATCAAAGTAGTTAGAGATGCTACAGGATTAGGATTAAAAGAAGCTAAAGATTTAGTTGACGGTGCACCAAAAACAATTAAAGAAAATGTAAAGAAAGAAGAAGCTGAAGAATTAAAAGCTAAATTTACAGAAGTTGGCGCAGTTGTAGAACTTGCTTAATTTTGGAACAAGGGGACACTTTGGTTCGTTCCAAATTTGAAACAAAGGGACAGACATATATTACTTTGCCAAAAGTAATTAAGCCTGTCTCTTTATTTTTTGGATTTTTCGATTATTTAATTTATAATAAATATCTCTTCACATATAAAAGGATATATGAAACTATTGGTAAGAAAAAATGAACTTTAAAAAACGTCACTAAAGTTCAAAAAATAAAGCAACTGTTTATACAGTTGCTCTTTGAAAATAAAAGGGGATGTTTTACTTATATATAGTTGATAATGGAGTAACTTTCTTATCAACTAT
>CALXVB010000046.1 GCA_944391855.1 uncultured Clostridia bacterium
GCTGGATGATTTTTGTTTCTTTTTACAAATTCACTAAGTTTTTGTATTGTTGTAACTATAATTCTTGATGTATCATCCTCTAATTGTTTTTGCAATATTTTTGTACTTCTATTTCCATTTGCTGCACCTTTTTGAAATCTATCATACTCTTTCATTGTTTGGTAGTCTAAATCTTTTCTATCAACAACAAATAGAACTTTATCTATATAATCTAAATTTGTTGCAAGTTGTGCAGTTTTAAAAGAAGTAAGTGTTTTTCCAGAACCTGTTGTATGCCATATATATCCACCAGCTTCAATTGTCCCCATTTTTTTATAATTTGTAGAAACTTCTATTCTATTTAATATCTTTTCTGTTGCTACTATTTGATAAGGACGCATTACAAGTAGCATATTTTCTGAAGTAAATACACAGTATTTTGTAAGTATATTTAAAATTGTATGTTTTGCAAAGAAAGTCCTTGTAAAATCTACTAAGTCTGGAATTATTTTATTGTTACTATCTGCCCAATAAGAAGTAAATTCAAAACTATTACTTGTTTTTTTACTCTTATTTCTAGTACTATTTTTTTCTTTTACATGATTTTCTCTTGTTGTATTAGAATAATATTTTGTACTTGTACCATTAGAAATTACAAATATTTGAATATATTCATAAAGTCCACTTCCAGCCCAAAAACTTTCTCTTTGATATCTATTTATTTGGTTAAATGCTTCTTTTAAAGCAACACCTCTTCTTTTTAACTCTATATGTACTAATGGAAATCCGTTTACAAGTATTGTTACATCATATCTATTTTTGTAACTTCCGTCATTTTCTTCATATTGATTTATAACTTGTAACCTATTATTATGAATACATTTTTTATCTATTAATGTAATGTTTTTACTTGTTCCATCATCTCTTTTTAATACCTGAATATTATCTTCTTGTATCTTTCTTGTTTTTTCAACTATTCCATCATTATTGTTACAAATATTATCATTAAAGAATCTTTTCCATTCACTATCTGTAAAATTATATTTATTTAACAATTCTAATTGTTTACGCAAGTTATTTATAAGTATGTCAGAATCATGTATTTGTAAATAGTCATAGCCTTGTTCTTCTAGCATTTTGATAAATTCTTTTTCTAATACTGCTTCACTTTGATATGAATCAGAACGTTTTTGTACAGGCTTATATTCAGTTACTACTGTTGAATTACTCATTTCCATTACTACATTGTATTTATTCATAACTTACTCCTTGTTTTCTACTTTTAATTCTTTGAAATCTAATAATTTATCTCTATAATATTCATACTGTTTTCTTCTTGCTTCTATTTCTGCTGGAAGACCTTCAGAAATATCATTACATAGTTTATCAAATCTATCTAATATTGATACTATTCTTTTTTGTTCTTCAATATTTGGTAAATCAAACTCAATATTTTTTAAATCCTTCATTGGTACACTTGCAACCGGAGAGCCAACAATAAATTTTGAATAAATATTTATTATATAATTTGATTGCATAAGATACATTAAGTATACTGGATTTATCTTATTTGTGTTTGGTTTTAAAATATAAACTCCTTCTTTCACATTCCAATTATCGGGTTTTTGTTCAATAATCGATACTCTACCTATCGTTCCTGTTCCACTAAACAACACATCATTTATTTCTAGATTTGATCTTTCATTAATTCTGTTTAATCCTTCCTGATTAACTTTATCTTTACTTTCCCAATATTTAACTTGTCTATTTCCTAATTCTTTAACTGTAACATAATATCCATTAGCATCTTCAGTATTAAGTATAAAAAATTTTCTTGGATTAAGGCCTGTCTTTAATGATATTATAACATCATCTAATTTTACTTTTTTAACACTGCCTTTAAATTTAAAAACCTCATCTCTATAATATTCATATTGTTTTTTTCTCGTTTCTAATTCTGTTTCTAATTCTGCTTCTAATTCTGTAAAATTATCTAATATTCGTACTATTTCATTTTGCACCTCAATTGGCGGTACCGGAATTTTAAATTTTGTATATTCTTCCTTTGTAATTGTTTTTAATGTACTTCCTCTAGCAAAATTTTTTTCTATTCCAAATTTTAATTGAATACAATACGCGAAAAATTTTTTATTGATATTTATTTTATATTCTTCAAATATAGCTATAGTTCTATCTACATATGCATCATATTGTGTAATTGCAACTCTTCCTATAGTTCCTTGGATAGAGCAAATTACTGTACCTTGTGAAACAAATATACTCTTAGGTTGTGCAATTTTTGATATAGTTTGCTTTGTATAATCCTTAAGTTTAAATCCATTGTTTTCTATATCTGCAACTTGTACAAAAGGCATTGCTCCATCTCCACCATAAAAAGCGGAATTTGTATAAGGCTGTGGGAAAGAGCCTCTTCTGTAATTAGCTATTTCTCCAATTGTATAATATTCTACTCCATTTGGGCATAACTTTTTTATCAATTCTTCTAATTTACTCATTATATATTTTCCCTTCTTATTCTGAATCATCCGACATAGTAACACTATATATTGATGAAATTAAGGTAGTCCCAATATATGGTGCTATAGTATACTCCCAAGGCATTAGTTTTAATAAATATGGTATACTTTCTAATTTAATAATTTCACAATCTTTACCATATACAAAAAATACATATTTTATATCTTCTTTAAATGAATAAATATATTCCAACAAATTTTTATCTCTCGTTAATCTATAAAATTTAACTTTTTCAGGTTCCTTAAAATCTCCGTTTGTCATGCAATTAATCCAATCAGTATAAACATTTTCATACATTGTTAAAACTAAATCAGAATACTCAACCATAAAAATTCCTATTTGTTTATTTCCTTTATATTTATTATAACTTGCTATATGATTTTCCCAATTTCTTTTAAATGATTTACATAAATATTTGTAACTATGTTCAGGATATTTCATAGCCCAACTTTCTGAACGAATTTTATTACAATCTGGATTATCATTCCACTCTTCTTCTAATCTTTGGGTTGCTTTTTCTACTTTATTTTTGAAACGACTAAGTTCTTCTAACTGTTTAGCTCCATCCTTATTAGTTTTTGAAGATGTAATCTGAAAATGTTCTATAAAACCATTTTTAAAAACAAAATCTGGAAACTCGCTCAATTTTTCATTTGATTCTGCAGTTTTTAATATATCATTTATTTCATCAATATCATCTTTTAATAATCCAAAATACTTTTTTAAGCTTCCTTCAGAATTTAAACTTCTTATAACAGTATTAAGACATCTTTGTTCTTTTTCTCCCACCATTAATTAATCCTCTATTTCTTTAACTATCTTATCTATTTCATCTCTAAGCACTTGTTCTCTTGCTACTATCTCTTCAATTTGCTTATTTAATTCTACTATATCAATTTTTTCTCTTGTATCTTCTTTTTCTACATAAGTTGAAACAGACAAATTATAGTCATTTTCTTCTATTTCAGTATTTGAAACTACTTTAGCTACATAGTCTACATCTTTTCTATCTGTAAATATTTTTATGATATTATCTATATTTTCATCCGTTAATTTATTATTGTTTGTAACTTTTACACATTCTTTTGAGCCATCTATAAATAAAACGCTATTATCTTTTTTGCTTTTCTTTAATACCATTATACATGTTGCAATTGATGTTCCAAAAAATAAGTTATCTGGTAATTGTATAATACAATCAATAAAGTTATTATCTACTAAATATTTTCTTATTTTTTGTTCTGCTCCACCTCTATAAAGTATCCCTGGGAAACATACTATTGAAGCCGTTCCATTTGTTGCAAGCCAAGATAAAGAATGCATAATAAATGCAAAGTCTGCTTTAGATTTAGGTGCTAGTACTCCCGCTGGAGAATATCTCGGATCATTTATTAAAAGTGGATTTTCATCTCCTGCCCATTTAATAGAATATGGTGGATTTGATACTATTACTTCAAATGGCTCGTCATCCCAGTGTTGTGGATTTGTTAGTGTATCTTCACAAGCTATATCAAATTTATCATATCCTATGTCATGTAAAAACATATTTATTCTACATAGGTTATATGTGGTTAAATTAATTTCTTGTCCGTAAAAACCATTTCTTACATTTTCTTTGCCTAATATTTTTGCAGATTTTAAAAGTAACGAGCCTGAACCACAAGCTGGATCATATACTTTATTTACTGATGTTTTCCCAACTACTGCAAGTCTAGTTAATAATTCACTTACTTCTTGAGGAGTAAAAAATTCTCCTCCAGATTTTCCAGCATTTGATGCATACATAGACATTAAAAATTCATAAGCATCACCAAATGCATCTATTGAATTACTTTTATAATCATCTAATTTAATATCTGCAATACCATTTAATATTTTTACTAGCTTATCATTTCTCTTAGCTACTGTTGCACCTAATTTATTGCTATTTACATCTATGTCATCAAATAAACCTGCAAAATCCTCTTCACTTTCTGCACCTTTTGCAGAATTTTCTATGTTATTAAATACTCTTTCTAATGTTTCATTTAAATTTTCATCATTTTTTGCTTTTTTGCAAACATTACAGAATAGTTCTGAAGGTAATATAAAGAATCCCTTTTCTTTTACTAATTCTTCTCTTTGTGTTTCTGCAACTTCATCTGGTAATTTTGCATAATCAAAATCTTTATCGCCTGCTTTTCTTTCTCCTTCATTTATGTAATTTGTTATATTTTCTGATATGTATCTATAAAACATCATTCCTAATATATATTGTTTAAAATCCCATCCATCAACAGAACCTCTTAAGTCATCTGCTATTGACCATATTTTTTTATGTAGTTCTTCTCTTTCTCTCATATTTTGATTATTCATTTCTTATACCTCTTATTTTTATAATTTTCTATTCTATTTTATATCATAAAATATCTTTTTTCTCAATAAAATTACAAATTTATTCTTGTAAAATTTTACATTTCATAAAACTGATACATTTCTGTATCAGTTTTACCTATTTTTATATTTCTTTTTATCCTTAATCTTCTTTTCCTCTTTTTTCTTTACTTTTCCCTTCTCCCTTTCCTTCATCTCTTTTATCTGTTCTTTCATCTTCCTAGCATTATCACCAACTTCATCACACA
>CALXVB010000047.1 GCA_944391855.1 uncultured Clostridia bacterium
TAAAGTATATAGATAAAGAATTAGATAGGAACAAAAACAATTTTAGAGGTGTAATCATATTTATAGAAGATGAATGGATCCTAAACCATCCAAAATTCACAAAAATAAGTTATTGTGAAAATTATACAATTTTATATCAAAAAGAAATATGGCATATTTTTGAAAATATAAGTGATACAGATTATATGAAGAATAGAATAATTGATATATTTGGAGAAAATATTGATAGAGTAAAAGGATATATGTATGAAATGTATTGCATAAAAGGTGAAGATTCATATACATATATTTTTCCAATGCCTTTTGCTGATTTTAGTATTATGGATTGGATTAATTATATGGTAGATAGTGGTATTCATAGTAATATTGACTATATAGTTGTTTGTAATGAGATTTGCATAGAGGAGGCTAGAAGATTTTTGAAGGATAAAGTTGAAGTTATCTGTTTGATATAGTAATGAAAGAAAAAAGGAAAATAATACAGAATCATTGAGAAAAAAGTATTTTTATGGTATAAATATATTAGTAAAACAAAAATTAGAGGTGTAAAAAAATGAAGGAAGAAGAATTAAAAGATTTAGAACAAAAATTATGGCAAGCAGCAGATAAAATGAGAGGCGCAGTACCAGTATCAAGTTATAAATTTATAGTATTAGGTTTAATATTTTTGAAATATATATCTGACTCATTTGAAGAAAAATATCAAGAATTGCTAGAAGAAGGATATGGATTAGAAGAAGATAGAGATTGTTATACAGCAGAAAATATATTTTATGTACCATCAAAAGCTAGATGGGAGTTTTTAAATGCACATTCTAAGGATAGTAATATAGGACAAATTATAGATGAAGCATTAGAAGAAATAGAAAAGGAAAATCCAAGCTTAAAAGGAGTTCTAATTAAGCAATATAATAGTCCAGATTATAAAAATGTAAATTTGGGTGAATTAATAGACATATTTACAAATGTCAAAATAGGTAGTAAAGAAGCACAGGATAAAGATTTATTAGGAAGAATCTATGAATATTTCTTAGGACAATTTGCATCAAATGAATTACAAAAAGGTGGAGAATTCTATACACCAGCTTGTTTAGTTAGAACAATGGTAGAAATGATAGAACCATATCAAGGTAGAGTATATGATCCATGTTGTGGTTCTGGTGGTATGTTTGTACAAAGTTTAAAATTTATACAAAGACATCAAGGAAATGTAAATAATTTAAGCATATATGGACAAGAGAAAAATCCAACAACTTGGAAATTAGCAAAAATGAATTTAGCAATAAGAAGTATAGATGGAAACTTAGGAAAATTTGCAGACGATACATTCCAAAATGATTTACACAAAGATTTAAAAGCAGACTTTATATTAGCAAATCCTCCATTTAATATATCAGACTGGGGACAAGAAAAATTATTAGAAGATACAAGATGGAAATATGGAATACCACCAAAGGGAAATGCAAACTATGCATGGCTAGAACATATGATTTCTAAATTATCTATAAACGGTAAAGCAGCAGTAATATTAGCAAATGGGGCGTTATCTAGTGATACAAGTGGAGAAGGTGAAATAAGAAAAAATATATTAGAAGCAGATTTAGTAGATTGTATTTTATCAATGCCATCTAATTTATTCTATACAGTAACAATACCTTGTAGTATATGGATATTAAATAGGAATAAAAAACAAAAAGGAAAAACATTGTTTATTGATGCTAGAAATTTAGGAAATATGGTTACTAGAAAATTAAGAGAACTAGATGAAAATGACATTGCAAAAATAGCAAATACATATCATAACTATCAAAATAATGAAAATTATGAAGATATACCAGGATTTTGTAAAGTTGCAACAATAGATGAAATAAAAGAAAACAACTATGTATTAACACCAGGTAGATATGTAGGTACAGAAGAACAAGAAGATGATGGTATTCCTTTTGAAGAAAAGATGAAAACACTTACAGAAAAATTATCTAAGCAAATGCAATTATCCAATGAACTTGACGAAGAAATAAAAAAAGTATTGGGGGCTATTGGATATGAAATATAAGTTGAAAGATATTGGAATAATAATAACAGGAAAAACACCATCTACTAAGGAAAAACAAAATTTTTCTGATAAAGAAGATAAGTATTTGTTTTTAACTCCAAAGGATATGAGCACCAGTGCTAAATATATAAAAAAAACAGAAAGGTATCTTACGGATAATGTTACAGAAAAATTCAAAATGCAAATTATTAAAGCTAATAGTGTTTGTATAAGTTGTATAGGTTCAGATATGGGAAAAGTTTATATGGTAGATAGAGACACAGTAACTAATCAACAGATAAATTCTATTACAAAAATAAATAGTATTTGCAATCCACATTATTTATATTATTACTTTAAGGACAAAAAAGAATATTTAAAAAGTATTGCTGGTGGTTCTACAATGCCTATACTGAATAAATCAACTTTTGAAAATATTGAAATTGATTTACCTGATATACAGGTACAAGACAGGATTGTTTCAATCGTAGAAAATATAGATAAAAAAATAGAGTTAAATAATCAGATTAATAATAATTTGTTAGAGTTAGGTGATACTTTAATTGGCAAATTAAATACTGATAATCAAGTAAGATTAGGCGATTTAGCTAGTGTCATATCAAAGGGAACAACACCTACAAAAAAAGATATAGAAAACAGTAAAGAGATAAATAACATTAAATTTATAAGAGTAACAGATTTTAATGAATTTGGAATAGATAAAAATAATTTACAGTATATACCTGAAGATGTTCATACTGGAAAATTAAAAAGATCTATTCTTAAAGAAAATGATATTCTAGTATCTATTGCTGGAACATTAGGTAAAATTGCAATTGTAACAAAGAAACTGGATAACTCTAACACTAATCAAGCTGTTGCTTTTGTAAGATTGAAAGAAATAAACGATAGAGGATATATTTATTTTTATATGAAAACTAAGGCCTTTCAAGATGAAATAGAAAGTAAAAAGATTCATGCTGTACAACCAAATTTAAGTTTAACAGAATTATCAAACATAAAAATTATAAAAATAGATGAAGATAAAAAACAAATCTTTAATATTATATTAGATAAAATATTGCAAAATGTTAATCAAAATTATACTTTAATGCAGATTAGAGATACTCTATTACCAAAACTTATACATGGAGATATAGATTTAGAAAATATAAATATTTGAGGAGGATTTTTAATGGAGATACCAAATTATAAATTGAATTTACAAAATAATTTAAAAGCATTGAATAAAATAAATAGTGATTTACCAACTAATCATATGTTTTCAGATACACAATTTGAAATAATAAAAAAATATATACAAGAATTTGAAAAGACATTAGATACAGAACATAATGTGGGAGTCATGCTTACAAATTTTGGACAAACTATTTTAATGGAAGTTAAAGAAATTACATATGAAAAATCAGTAGTACTTGTTTTTAAAGGGTGGGTAAATGGACAATACTCTACTTTATTACAACATATCAATCAATTGAATTTCTTATTAACAGCTGTACCAATCCAAGAAGAAAGACCTAAAATGAAAATTGGATTTGCAGTACCTAATGATTAAAAAATTAGTCATGCAAATAGTTATTTGAAAGGAAATATATATGGAAAAATATTTATATCATTATACGAGCATAGATTCATTATTATTGATATTAAAAAATAAAACATTGGCTTTTAACAGTTTACAAAATGTAGATGATTTAGAAGAAGCTGATTCAGAAGATATAGAACAAATTGGAAAAATATGTTATGTTAGTTGTTGGACAAACGATGATAGTGAATCTATCCCAATGTGGAATATGTATACTCCAAATATGCAAGGAGTAAGGATAAAATTAAAAGAATATCCTTTTCAAAAATATTT
>CALXVB010000048.1 GCA_944391855.1 uncultured Clostridia bacterium
TTCACTTGTTTGCCATGCAAAAAAATAATATAATAAATTTATAAAAAAGTACTTGACAAAAATTAGATAGTCAATTTATATGCTAGATATAATAATTATTTATTCTTCTAATAATATCTAACTTTATGCATTTGGAAGTTTTTCTTATCCGAACAAGTAAAATTTTCAAGTAATTTGATTTATCATAAAACTTGAAAATTTTATTTTTTCTAATACTTTGTAACTCACTTGTTGTTAAACTTGAATGATTACAACAACTTCTTCTTTTCCTTTAAAATTAATAATTAATATCTATCAATACCAGTTCCATTATTTAGATAGACTTTAATTTGCCTTATTATGTGAGGAATATTATAATTTCCCGCAAATTTATTGTTATTTAATAACTCATCATTAATATCTACCCATTCTAGTCTATTTTTTTCTTCAACTAAATCTACTTCATGGTCTAAAATACCATAATAAACTTGTAAATTATTCTCATATTTGAAATAATTTAAATCCATAAAGTGGTCTAATGTTATATCTTTAGAAGATATCCCAGTTTCTTCAAATAATTCTCTATATGCTGCATCATCATTAGATTCATCTTTTTCAACTTTTCCGCCTACAAAGTTGTATAAACCTTTATATGGTTCTTTAGCTCTTATACAAAAAAGAACTCTATTTAAATCTTTATTAAATACAACTACTAAATTTAATTTTCTCATATATTTTCTATCTCCTTTATATATTCAATAGATTATCATAAAATTATAGTATTTACAACGACTTTCTTTAAATTACAACAGTTAATTGGAAATTTAACCATTTTTGTAAGTGAATTTTAAAGAAAAGATAAAGCAAACAAACTTTTGCAAAACTGTTGAAGTTTGCTTTAAAATGTAATATAATGGGAAATGTTTAAAGAAGAGTGTTATTAGGACAGATATTAATAAATTTGTATTTGTTCAACAAAGATAGGAGTGACAAAAATGAAGCAATTACCAGAAAAAACAAATGTAATGAGAATATTACAGCAAAAGAAAATAGAGTATATAAGCCATTATTATGGAGATACCAATGCCATAAGTGGAATAGAAGTTGCAAATGTTTTAAAAGAAAATCTAAATCAAGTATTTAAAACTTTAGTTACAGTAGGAAATACAAAAAGAAATTATGTATTTCTAATACCAGTAAATAAAGAGTTAGACTTGAAGAAAGCAGCAAGAGCAGTAGGAGAAAAAAGCATAGAAATGGTGAAAACAAAAGATTTATTACCACTAACTGGATATATTCATGGGTGTTGCTCACCGATAGGAATGAAAAAGCAGTTTAAAACAGTTATTGATATATCAGCTAAAGAATTTGAAACAATCATATTTAGCGGAGGAAAAATAGGTTATCAAGTAGAACTTTCATTGGAAAAATTAAAAGAAGTTATAGAGTTCGAATTAAAAGATATATCAATGTAAAGCTTTTGTGTTAAAAATGCTACTTAAACCATAAATTTACATAAAACAAGAAATCGAAAATAGACAAATTGGCTTTATATGATATAATATATATTGTTCATGATAAACTTTATAACTAATAATTTATAAAAGTGAGGAAAATGTAAAGTGAATATAGAAAGAGTAAATAAAAAAGATTATAATGAAATATATGAGTTAGTAAAAACAGCATTTGAAACAGCACAAGTTAGTGATGGAACAGAACAGGACTTTGTTTTAAAATTAAGAGCTGGAAATACGTATATTCAAGAACTAGAATTAATAGCAAAGAATAATGAAGAAATTATAGGGCACATAATGTTTACTAAACTTAATATTAAAACAAATAAAGGAGAATATGTAGCTTTATTACTAGCACCTCTTTGCGTAAAACTAGAGTATAGAAATAAAGGAGTAGGGAAAAAGCTTGTATATACTGGATTTGAAGAAGCCAAAAAATTAGGATATGAAGCGGTATTCCTTGTTGGAAATCCACAATACTATAACAGATTTGGGTTCAAAGAAGTAGGAAAATTAGGGATAAAAAACAAAACAGAAATACCAAATGAATTTGTACTAGGCTGTGAACTAGTTCAAGGTGCTTTAGATAATATAGAAGGAGAAATAGATAAATTAGATTAGATAATAAAGGTGAAATATGGTAGTAGAAAAAAATAAAGAATATAAAGTAATAATAATTGATAATGGATATGAAGGAGAAGGAATAGCAAAGATAGATGATTTTACTATCTTTATTAAAGGCGCTATAAAAGGAGAAACATGTAAAATAGTAATAACAAAAGTTAATAAATCATTTGCTTTTGGTAGGTTATTGGAAGTAATAGAAAGATCAAAAGAAAGAGTAGAACCTGACTGTGCTACATATAAAAGATGCGGAGGCTGTAGTTTAAGACATATTAAATATGTTGAAACCCTAAAAATAAAGAAAGATATGGTACAAAATTTAGTAAATAGAGGTTTGGATAGCAAAATAGAAGTAAATAATGTAGTTGGTATGGAAAAACCATATTATTACAGGAATAAATTGCAATATCCAGTAGGACTAAATAAAGATGGAGTACCTGTAATGGGAGTGTTTGCCAACAGAACCCATGAAATTATACCGGTAGAAGAGTGTTTAATACAAAATAAAGAAGCAGAAAAATTAGCAAAAGCCATATTTGAATTTATAAAGAAAAATAATATATCAATATATAATGAAAATACAAAAAAAGGTGCTATAAGACATATTATAGTAAAAATAGGAATAAAAACAGATGAGTTAATGTGCATACTGGTTACAAACGAAGAACATTTTAAATATGAAGAAGAATTAGTAAAAAGCATAGTAGAAAAATTCCCTAATGTAAAAACAGTTATAAAAAATATAAATAATAAAAATACAAACGTTATACTTGGAGAAAAAGATATACTACTATATGGAGATGGATATATTTATGACAAATTAGGGAAATATATATTTAAAATATCAGCTAAATCGTTCTATCAAACAAATCCAATTCAAACAGAAAAGCTATATAATAAAGCAATAGAATATGCGAGGCTAGATAAGAACGATATTCTTTGTGACTTATATTGTGGAATAGGTACCATAGGAATATTTGCTTCAAATAAAGTAAAGAAAGTACATGGAATAGAGATTGTGGAGGAAGCGGTAGAAGCGGCAAAAGAAAATGCTAAATTGAATAATATAAAAAATATAGAGTTCATAGCAGGAGATGCAAATGAAGCTTTTAGAGAATTAATTGATGAAAAAAATATAAAACCAACAGCGATAATAGTTGATCCACCAAGAAGAGGATTAGATGAAGAGACAATAAAGAAAATCCTAGAATTAGAGATAAAGAAATTTGTGTATATAAGTTGTAATCCAGCAACTATGGTAAGAGATATAAAAATGTTAGAAGAAAAATATATAGTAAATGAAATTCAACCAGTAGATATGTTCCCATTTACATCACATGTGGAAGTCTGTGCGTTGCTAGAGTTAAAGAATTGCCAGTCATCTTAGAGTTTACTAGCTTTCAAGATACGATTATGTTTCATAAAAGAGGAAGATTTGGACTAGAAAAAGTACAAAATTCTGAAATTAATGTTAAGGTTGTTTTAGATATGGAGTGTGGAAACATATAAAATGAATTTTTAGAATTGATATAATAGTTGCTGTGAGAGGGTTACATAGATTATATATCTATGCTCAACACACCATATGATATGGTTGTATGTTGATGAACATATGAATTTATTAAAATAAAATTTTAAAGTTAAAGAGAATCCTAAGTAAAGTGC
>CALXVB010000049.1 GCA_944391855.1 uncultured Clostridia bacterium
TGTACCCATCGTCCCGATAGGTCTTGACCTCGATCCAGCCGTTGAGCATGACAAATTTGGAGAGGATTTCGTACTGGTTTTCAATGCTGGCAGATTCATCGCCGGGGATATAGTTCTTTGCCTTTGCGGAATTGGAGGCATCGTCCACGCTCAGGCGGCAGTAGATGCCGACCTTATATTGCTTCTTCAAGTGGCTGCCTCCTTTCTTTCGGGATATTTTCGCTTGCGGCAATATCCCTTGCCAGCGCCGCATCTACATTTCCGACATAGCGGTAGTAAACACGGAGGTCACAAATCCGCTGTCCGTCCACTTTTTTGGTTTCTCCAACCTCAATGCGATCCACCAGTTCAAAGAGAATGGATTCATCCAGCTCGGTAATCTCTGTGTACCGGCGGATAATGGTCAGCCAGCGGTTCGCATCCGTGCGGTTTTCCAGATAGCTTTTGACCTTGCGCTCCAGCTCCGGGATGGCTTCGGATTTTTCTGCCCGTTCCGCTTCATATTTGTGCATTAAGGTCTGAAAAACGATCTGCGGAATGGTTCCGGCACATTTATCCTCGTAGAGATTTTGCATCAGCCGTTCCAGCTCGGAAAGCCGCGCTGTATAGCCGTTACCTCCGAAAAGTTTGAAAAGTGGATAGGTTTTCAAACTCTCGGAGGGCGGTGAACGGCAATGGTAAGGTCCAGGATGTTTTTCTAAAAAAGAGTAAACAAAAGCGCCAGTCTCCCATAGAAGGAAATTGGCGCAGCAAAATACACTATGATAATACCGAAAATACTGCCATGATAATGCCGGTGGAGGTGCATAATGTATCCGGGCAAAACTCAGGCTTTTTTTGACAAGACGGGTCTTGTCGTTTTGTGTTGAAACACTTTATAGTGCATGGCGGTATCCTCCTGTTGCCGCCATGCTAAATTGCAAGGTATAGGGTCGTCGTTACCCTTTTGGCAAAAAGAAGCGGCGGCTCAAATTTAGAGCCGCCGCTTCATAGGCGTGTGAATGCGACTGCTGTGCGACGGCTTTTTTTCTTTAGCCGTTCGCGCGGCAGATATTTCAAATGTTTTTGCAGGAAATTATAAATTCCTGATTTTTTCAAGTAAAGTGCTGTCTGCTTTATTCACAAATGTAGCTCCGTAGCTTTGTGCATTGCGGACAAGGTTCGGATCATCAGCGCCAGACATAAGCAAGAACGGGACTTCAGAGTGATTTCTGCGCAACTGTTTGAGAATATCTAATCCCGTTCCGTCACGCATATTAAAATCCGAGCAAACAGCATCTATCACAGATGTGTTCAATACTTGCATAGCTACTTTAACTCCCGTGGCCGTATAGACTTCAAACTGCTTTTCTAAAACAGAAAACAAAAGCTGTAAAAATTCTATATCATCATCAACAATCAATAGGCGCTTCAATCCTTCACCTCCAATCCTTTATATTCTGTAATCATACTTTTGCATAGATAAACGGCTATCTGTTAACAAGTTTTGCAGCCATATAATTGCAGTAACTTCGTGTATGGCTGGTAGAAAGAAAATCATACAGGAATTTCCAATGTGACCTTTGCGCCGCCGGTTGCCTGTGAGTTTTCCAAAATCAGCCGCCCGCCGTGTTTTTGTGCAACAGAGGCCGCCACATACAGACCGATTCCGTAATGGGACTTGGAGTTCCGGCTTTCGTCCTCCATAAAGAACTGCTCCGTCCCATGCTTCAGTGCTTCGGCGGAAAAGCCTTTGCCTGTGTCCGTGATAACAAAAGAGAGCATTTTTTCACGCTGAGAAACCTCCATCGTGATCTCGCCGCCCTGGGGCGTGTGTTCCACCGCGTTGGAAAGGACATTCATCAGCGCCCGGATGAGAAAGTCATGGTCTGCCGTAACCACCGCAGGATACTGCGAACAATTCCAATAGAGCCTGATGTTATTCACTGCGCACAATCCGCTGATCTGATTTTTCGTTTCCTGCAACAGACAAGAAACATCCACCTTCTGCAAATTTAGCTGTGTGCTTTCCCAGGACTTGGTGACTTCGATCAGGGTCTGCACATAGTTCTGCATCTGCATGGCGCTGGTTTCAATGTAGTCTGCACACTCTTTCTGCTCGTCTGAAAGGGGCAAGTCCAAAAGCAGCTCCGTGTTTCCCCGGATAATCGTCAGGGGCGTTTTCAAATCATGGGCCAGCGCGGCAAGCTGATCCTGCCGCATTTTGTCATCCTGCCACTGCCTGGCAAGGGACTCCTTGAGTGCTAGCTTCATGTGGTCGAAGGCATCCAGCACCCGGTCAATTTCTGCGATTTTTGTTTTCTCAGCGGTAAATTCCAAATCCTGCTGCTCAATCTTGTGGGCGGCCACCAACAATTTTTCCATTCGTTTGCCCAGATACCTGCCGAACAGGGAGGAGATCACCACCAGCAGACACAGAATTTCCAGGACTACAACTGCAATCAGGACCAAATCCGCCGACGGGAAAACACGGCGCAGTGTTTGGTTGGAAAACTGGGCGGCTGAACTATATCGCAGAACCAAACCAATCTCCCATCATCTGCAGGGCCTCTATAAACAACGGGTTCCAGTCCTCATCCGGCGTCTTGGGGGCGTAGTCCCGTTTCCAGCGGCCCAACTGGTTGCGGTACTCGCACAGCACCCGGAAGCAGTAACGCTCCATGCGGCGGAACTGCTGTTCCGGGGTTTCCTGCCGGGGCTTCCTGCGGCGGGGCGGCTCCTTGTCCTCATAGGGGACAGAGAAGGCCCGCGCCAGCATAAGGGCGGCTTCCTTGGGGCTGACAGCTTCCAGACGGGAAACAAAGTCGATCACATCCCCGTCTGCCTGACAGCCGAAACAGTGAAAACGCCGGTCAACCTTCATGCTTGGGTTTTTGTCGGCATGAAAGGGACAGACACACATCCCGTTCCGTCCCACCCGGATTCCGAAATGCTCAGCAGCCTGCCGGGTGGTAACAGACTGCTTGACAGCTTCAAATACATTCAACTAAATCCTCCTGAAAATAAGAAAAGCGCCTGTCATTCTCACAAGGAAAATGGCAAGCGCCGGTTGGTGGGTTTCGTATTCAGTTTTAGGTATGGGAAAGGCGCGGCTTGTTGACCGCGCCTTGGTGGGGGTGTTCGGTTGTTATGCTGCCCGCTGGCTGGACAATGTGTCCAGAGGTGGGGATGGTTTGTATAGTTTAACCATTCTTCAACGCCAACACACAAAACCTGTTCATCGTCACAAAGCTTCTGCGGTTCTGTTGCGTACCGGCGAAGTCCCGGCCTACGGAAGTTCCTCTCCCGGACCGGAAGGAAGCTCCACGATCCCGTCAGGGCCGGGGCCGCGGTAGGTTATTGTGGGTTCGTTCCCCGTTTGGAACTCCAGACCGGTCATCTCCTCCAGGCTCCACCAGATGGGGAGCGTACCATCGTCCGGGCAGTTTTGCGGCGGCTCACCGTCCTTCGTGCAGCGGCTGAGCATATGTCCATACTCGTCCTCCCACAAGTCATAGGAAAGGGCATAGAGGCTGCCGTCCGCTCCGGTGAAAGAAAAGTCTGTCTCGGTGCCTTCCAAAGTCTCCCACTCCAGGGCCTCCAGCAGCCGGTAAATTTCAGCAAAGGTGTACTGCCCGCTTTCCGGGCGGGTGAGTGGGACTCGCAGATCACCCCGCTCCGGATCGGAGACAAGCCATGCCCCGATGTAGATGTTCTGGCCGTCGTATTCCGGCGTCTGGGTGTAGTCCAGGGCTGCCTCCATCTCCTCCGGAGAGAACCACTCCGGATGGAGGCCGTAGGACACAGACCACACCGCCAGTTCCGCTGCCAAGTCCGCGACCTCCTGCCGGATGGCCCCATCCCCCGCTCCTGCTGACAGGTACACAACACCAGAGCCAAGCGACACACTGGGCCGATCTGGGCAGACCGGGGAGCGGAAGGTGAACAGGTAACGCACATCCGCCTCCGGGCACTGCTCCGCCAGAAAAGCGTGGAAATCCAAAAGCTCCGCTACCGCTGCCTCCAAACCCTCCGGGTTGTCATATACGGTCTCCAGAGTGAAACTCTCCTGATCCCAATGGTCTTTAACAACTTGCCAGTATTGGAGAGGCCGCTCTATCTGGTACTCGGCCAGATAGTATTCGCCGTAGACCCGGCTGAAATCGGTGGCATTGTAGTACTCGGCGTGTTCTCCCACATAGACCCATTTGCTTTCCAGATGAAACACCAGATCCGGCTTGTCCTTGAGATATGCTTCGTAGCTGCCGCCCCGCCCACGGCCCTCCACCCATTCCCGGGAAACCACCAACGGCGCATCAGTATAGGTTTCTTGGAACCATTCGATCAGCTCCCCGCGGCTGGCGGGGTGATAGCAGCCTGTCAGAGCCAGCAGTATCAAGGCCGTCAGGACTGTCAGGCATAATCGCCGCTTCATTCGTTTCTCCATTGCTGTCCCTCCTTAAAGCCTGTGCTTGGTTTATGGTAATTGCTCTTTAGTCCTTGCTGGTTTTCTCACTCCAATAGCATATAACATTGTGACTTTTTTTGATACTCTCATCTAATTGTTCAGAATAATCAACATTCATCTCTGTACCCATGGCAAAGAATTCAATTTCTGCTGCTACACACAGTTCCAATATATTCTGTTTGGTTGACTGGCAAAAAGAATTGCAAAATTCATTTGGCTTATTGGTATCTAACTCTGGAAAATAAGATGTGTCGAACCATAATTCAGTACAAAACACGCCATTTTCAAAGTATTGCCTTGCCCCAATGATATAAAAACCTGCTTTTCCATCGAAAGAAACGATTTTGCTATTTAAGACGCACCGTTCAATTTGTTCATCATCTTGCGTGTAAAGCACATCTTCTTTAGTTGGCAGCCAGTCATTCCAAACAACGCATTTTTCTGAAAATTGTATCTTGCCGACAATAGGAAATATCGTTTCGCACATTTTAATGCTGGGATATTTTTTGCTTGCAATATACACTTCAAATTTCGCAGCCATTCTCCTCAAATTCCTCCCATCAT
>CALXVB010000050.1 GCA_944391855.1 uncultured Clostridia bacterium
ATTTCCTTGAAATCTTCGCGTATCTTTTCAAGCGTAATCTTTGGTTTCTTCCTGTTTTCGTTGTGCCGCTTGGCATTCTCACGCTGTTTGATGGTCTTGTCGAGCATAGGTTTTATAAGCTCGAAGTACTCGTCCACCTGCGTGGTTTCGCTGTCCTCTAACGGCGGTGTGCCGAAAACATAGTTAGAGCATTGCTTGATAAGTATCCCTGCCTGCAAGTCGGCAAGTGCTTCAAAGAACTTGGAAAGAGCCTTTGTAAATGTGAAGTGTTCCACGCCGCGTTTGGCGGCTTTTGCCTTTTTCTTCTTTGCTTCGTCAAGTTGTTCATAGAGCAGATAGAAGAGTGCTTTTGTCTTGGACAAGGTCTTTTCGCTCGGCTCTTTATCATTGAAAATAAAGGCGCACATGGCTTTAATAACCTGCCCGGCTTCGTTATGGCTCAGCTTGCAAATAGGTTTTGCATAGCTTGAATAAAAGTAAAATTTATCTATTTCATTTTCCTCCATAAATAAAATTTGTTGTCGATTGGTTGTGGCATATTATGGCCCCAACTGAATGTTCTTACGAAAATCTCGGCAAGCCGTGCCTGCGATTTTCCGTGAATTTGAGGGCGTTGCCCTCGTGGGCGCGGTCGTTAAGTGCCCTCAATTATTTAATTGCGCTCACTTCACCTACTGCGCGAACAAAGAGCTGCTCTGTCGAGGCTCCCGTAGGGAAACGGCAGATGCGCAAGTTTGCGCAAATCGGGTTGCGCTGCGCAAAAGCGTGGTTTTGCTTACGCCGTAATTTATTTAGAACACCCTCATATATCTCACCACCTCCCTGTTTTTGACATCGACTATAAGCCCCGTTTATTCAGTCGGTTTCAGATAAAAAAAGTCCATAGAAAGATACCTTCCTATGGACAGTTATTTTTATGTTGAATGTCCAAAAAACGGTATGCTTATAACAGCCCTTGTCCACGCGAGAGGCGCAACAAAAGCATACGGAGCGAGAATTTACCTCGTCCGTCAGCGACTTAAAGTCGCATATTATAAACAGTGATAATCTGCACTTGCTATTCACAAAGTGAAGTCATCGCAGAGCGGACAGATTATTCTTGTACCGTACAAAGTACGGCACGTCCCCGTCATCGCAAGCTCGCAATCTAATGCGCAACACCACATAAAGTAGTGGAGGACTTAATCGGAAGTCAACCGCTCGGGTACCGTTTTTTGTTTTGCATAATGCCGCCTACGCCGATTATAACGCCAGCCGAAATGAGTTGCTCGATAATCCGTATGTGTATTATCAGCATCAGCGTTGAATACACATTTTTATAGTCTGCAAAACTGTAAGAGCAACTCATAACCCTCGTTTCTTTCACCGATACGGGCATTTTGCTTTCACCGAAGGAGCTTTCATTCCTTCGGTACACTCATACTATACCATATAGTTTAATGCTTGTCAATAGATTTACAAACAAATGTTTGTATTTTTTTGTATGATGGGTTTATATTCCTGATAAACTTCGCGAAGTTAAGTGTTTGATGAATATGAATTTCGCGAAATTTAGAAAATTTATCTAAAAATTTCGCGAAGTTCCTATTGACGGTGTGCGTTTTTCCATGTTATAATCTAAATGAAAGTCAATAGAGGTGTAATCCATGCAGAACAATAACATAGCGTATGTTTCAGCAGAGGAAGTTGCAAAAAAGCTGGGGATATCCGTTCGTCGTATTCAACAGCTATGCAGCAGCGGCAAAGTAGACGGGGCAATAATCGAGGGTAAATCATGGCTATTGCCTGAAAAATCCGTTGATACTATTCCGGTGCGTAAAAAGAAGGCAAAGGTGGATAGAAAGCCTTTGCCTATTGGCATTTCCGATTTTAAGCGTGCGGTTTCAGAATATTATTATGTCGATAAGACCTTGCTTATAAAAGAGTTTTTGGATACAAAGCCGCAGGTCATTCTTTTTACGCGTCCCCGCCGTTTTGGCAAGACGCTTAATATGGATATGCTCAGGGTGTTTTTTGAAAAGACGTATGATGATACGTCTGTATACTTTTCAGATAAGGCAATATGGAAGTGCGGCGATAAATATCGTGACGAACAAGGCAAGTATCCCGTCATTTTTATATCTTTAAAAGATGTAAAATTTGATACATGGGAACAGACATTTGAAATGATCAAAAGGCTTGTCCGCAGTGAATTTGCCCGTCACGAAGAACTTGCAACCAGCAGTAGCTTATCTGATTTTGATAAAGGCAGATATGCCGAAGTTCTGTCTGAAAAGAGCAATGAAAACACGGTCGTCTTTTCTTCTGCGCTCGGTACGCTCACTGAATTGTTGTACAGACACTATAATGTAAAGCCGATTCTTATTATCGACGAGTATGATGTACCTGTTCAGCAGGGACATTCCTGTGGTTTTTATAATGAAGTAATTTCCTTTCTTCGTAATTTCTTTTCCGGAGCGATTAAAGATAATTCGAATATCTCATACGCATTTCTTACCGGTATATTAAAGATTGCCAAGGAAAGCATCTTCAGCGGAATGAATAACTTAAAGACTGATTCCATTCTCGACGACAGATACAGCGAATATTTCGGTTTCACAAAAGATGAAGTAAAGGCAATGCTTGAGGTATATGGCGCGGGCAATAAGTTTAACGAAGCTTGTGAATGGTACGACGGATATAAATTTGGCAGTAGCGAAATATTCAATCCGTGGTCTATAATCAACTATGTTGACGATAATTGCGCTGCACCCAAAGCCTATTGGGTTTCGACAGGCA
This sequence comes from uncultured Clostridia bacterium, assembly GCA_944391855.1. Taxonomy (GTDB): domain Bacteria; phylum Bacillota; class Clostridia; order TANB77; family CAG-508; genus CALXVA01. Next base: position 2,779 of record CALXVB010000050.1, read on the forward strand.
GCAACGACATAATCGGTGATATAATCTCCAAAGCAACGCCGGAAATAATGGATAACCTTAACAAATTGTTGCGCCGTGAGAGTGTAAATACCTTTATTGATATAGATGTAATTTATCCCGAAATAGAAAAGAATCCTTCAAGCATATATAGCTTTCTTTTGGTAGCGGGCTATCTTAATATAGTTGAAAAACGTCAGGATGGCGATTCGGTTTACTGTAAGGTTGCCATACCTAATAAAGAAATCTCCTATGTGTATGAAAAAGAGGTTCTCGGCAGGTTGGAAAACATCGTTCCTCAGTCCTCGGCGATTGCCATTCAGACGGCTATATTTGAAAGGGATGGGGAGAAATTGCAGACAGAACTCCGCAAATTGCTGATAAACACTATAAGTTATAACGATACCGCAAACGAGAGCTTTTACCACGGTCTCACAGTGGGGCTGTGTGCGGCAATGAATAATTATTATTATGTGTATTCCAACAGAGAGGCAGGGGAGGGACGTTTTGATATTTGCCTCTATCCTCAGGCAGACAAATTACCCGGAGTAATAATCGAACTCAAAGCGTGCAAAGGCGCTTCGGCAGAAACACTCGAAAAACTTGCAAATAATGCAATAAAGCAGATAAATGATAATCAGTACGATACTCATTTAAGGCAACACGGTGTTAAAAACGTTTTTAAATTGGGAATTGCTTTCTGCGGTAAAGAAGTAAAAGTCGCTTGCGGAGAATAAAATTTATATTTATGACTATATTTGTCATATTTACCGTGATATAATAAGGAAAAGACACTTAAAAGGAAAAACTATGACTGATAATAAAATTATTGATACAATGTGGGACGACTCCCCGATAGACGTAACTCAAGAAGCGAATTTTATTTGGTCGATTGCCAATAAACTTCGCGGTTCGTATATGCCCGATAAATACGGCGACGTAATCATTCCCATGACCATTATCCGCAGGTTGGAGTGCGCTTTGGAGAACACTAAACCTAAGGTTATTGAGGCATATAAGGCAAATCAGAACGAGCCGCCAAAAAAGCTGTGTGCCCTCTCCGGCTATCAGTTTTACAATACGAGTGAATACGATTTAAGCGAGCTGTGCAACGATTCCGAAAATATTGCCGCCAACTTCAAGTCATACATAAACGGCTTTTCCGCCAACGTTCGCGATTTGCTGAACGAGCTTGAAATAGGCAAGCACATCGATAAAATGGAAAAGGACGGCTGCCTCTACATTGTGGTAAAGGCTTTTTCGGAGCTCGATTTAAGTATAGCTACGTTCGATAGTATCCGCATGGGCTATATCTTTGAAAATCTTATCGGCAGATTTTATCAGAACGTCGATGCAGGACAGTTCTACACGGGCCGCGATATTATAAAACTTCTCGTCGAAATTTTAATGGCAGAGGGGTGCGACGATATTTTTGATAACAGCAAAATAATCACCGTCTGCGATCAGGCCTGCGGAACGGGCGGCATGCTCTCTACTGCCTATAACTACATAAAGCATTACAACCCTACGGCAGACGTGCGCCTGTTCGGTCAGGAGCTTATGGGTCAGTCCTACGCCGTCGGGCTTGCAGAAATGCTCATAAAAAACCAAAATGCTGAGCATTTCCTCCATGTCGACACATTCAAAACGGATGCTTTCAGCGACAGGAAGATGAGATTTGTAATCGAAAATCCGCCCTTCGGCACGCCGTGGAGCGGCAAGGACGCAAAGGACGGGCAGGAAGAGGCGGTGCGCAAAGAATATGCCAAGGGCGAAAACAGCCGTTGGGGACACGGTTTGCCCGGAGGCGGCGATTCGCAGATGATTTTTCTGCAATCTGCCGTCGATAAAATGGACGACAATGTCGGCCGCGCCGCAATCATTCAGAACGGCTCGCCTCTGTTCACGGGCGATACGGCATCCGGCGAAAGCCAGATAAGGCGCTGGCTTTTGGAAAGCGACCTGATTGAGGCGATAATCGCCCTGCCCACCGACCTGTTTTACAACACGGGCATTCAGACCTATGTGTGGATACTTTCCAAAAATAAAAGGGCGGAGCGCAAGGGTAAGGTTCAGCTTATTAACGCCGCCAATATCTTTCACAAGCTGCGCAAGGCGGTCGGCGATAAAAAGAATGAAATTACGCCCGAAGACCGCAAAAAGATTGCGCACTTATATGCCGACTTCGTCGAAAACGAAAACTGCAAAATTTATAAAAACGAGGAATTCATTTACCGCGAATATACTGTAATGCAGCCCTTACAGCGCAGCTATGCAATAACCGAAGAGCGTATAGAGGCAATGCTGCAAAAAGGCAGTTTAAGTTCATTATATGATGAGGCGAAAGTTGCCGAGTACGAAAATCAGGGCGTATCTATTTCTGACGCAGATAAAAAGAAGTACGAAAAAATGCTCGCAAATAAGCCCCGCTACGATAATATTCTTGCAGCGCTGCGCGGCAATATCTCCGATATAGTTTATCTTTCGCCCAAGCCCTTTATGGCTTTGTTAGAGGGCATTTTGCCCGAAGATAAAAAGCTGCTCGAAAAAATTGCAAACGGCCTTTCAGTAATGGACAAGTCCGCCGAAATTCAGCGCGATAAAAAGGGCGAAATTATTTACGATAAGGAAAGCAAAGATACTGAAATTGTAAAGTGGGAAGAGGATATAAAAACTTACATGGAACGTGAAGTATTGCCCCATATCCCCGATGCAAAGTGGTTTTGGGAAGAAAATTTAACTGCCAAAAAGCCCGTAATAAAGACTGGTGCAGAAATTCCCTTTACAAGGTATTTTTATAAGTATCAGCAGCCCGTCCCCAGCGAGGAGTTGGAACGCAAATTTTTGAGCTTGGAGCAATCCGTAACCGAAAGGATAAAAAAATTATTTGAGTGATAGTGGGAAGAAATGATTGAAATTGATTTCGTGGAACACACATTTACGTGCCCTTATTGTAACAGAAAGCAAAGTTATGAAGTGCCTGCGTATAATGGACATTCCGAAATAAGAGATTACGCAAATAGAATTGTTGAAGAATATGCTTTTTCACAGCTTAACTTAATGTACTTAATTTGTAGCAATAAATCATGTGAAAAAGTTACCATTGTGGGACAATTTATTCATAGTAAAAAGCAAGTTGATATATTGCCGCAATATGTATGTAGAGAATATCCAGATTATATACCAAAGCAAATTCGCGATGATTACCGCGAAGCGACTATGGTTATTGATTTGTCACCCAAAGCGGCGGCTACATTGTTTAGAAGATGTCTGCAAGGAATGATTCATGATTTTTGGGGAATTAAAGAAAGAAATCTTAACTGTGAAATATCTGCTTTAAAAGATAAAGTATCACCAACGTTGTGGAAAGCGCTTGACAGCTTACGCAAAATTGGCAATATTGGCGCACACATGGAAAATGATGTAAATTTAATAATTGACATTGATAACTCAGAAGCTACAAAATTGAAAAAATTAATTGAATTACTATTTGAAAAATGGTATATAGCTAGACATGATGAAGAAGAGCTGTATAATGATATAGCCGATACAGCGGACGAAAAATCAAATCAACGGAAACAATGAAGAGTTTTATTTGAGTGATATAATATGAGATTTACAGAAGAAGATAAAATTGGTAGACAAGATATAGTTAATAAGATTAGCTCTCTTGTTGATAATCTGCAAGAGGATGAGCATTTTTGCCTTGCCTTGAATGGCGAGTGGGGAAGCGGCAAGACATATGTAATGGACATGTTGCGTGAAAAATTTGCCGAACGCGAGGAGTATATTGTAATCAATTACGACGCGTGGAAAAATAATTTCTATTCAGACCCATTGATTGCAATTCTGTATTGCATTTTGGATTCTATACCTAAGCAAAAACTTGGCAAAAAAGATTTGCACCTTGTAATGCTAGAAGTAAAACAACTTGCAAGAGATAAAATTGCAAACAATCTTGATTCTCTTATAGAGAAGTTATATAAAATGGGTGGCTGGACTGCTGTTTGTGCTTTTGTAATGGAAATTATTAAGCAAGTAATAAAACAAGCTAAAATTTCAATTTTGGATAATAAACTTTTTGATAATTATAAATCTTATCAGACATTGCTGAATGAAAGCATTGCTGTACTAAATGCCTTAACGTGGAAAAAGACAGATGATGGGATACAGCGTCGCTTAATTATTTTGGTGGATGAAATAGATAGGTGTTTGCCAAATGAACAACTGATTTGTTTGGAACGTATTCACCATTTATTTGGTATAAGAAATTGTTGTGTGATAATAGCAATGAATAAAAAGCAAATAATAAATGTATTTGACCAACGATATGGTGGTGGAGGTCAGGACTATTTACGTAAATTTTTTGACTATAATTTCCTTTTATCTACAAATGGTAGTATATATTTTAAAAATGCCTTATGGGATAAGATTGTGGAAACATCACAATTTAATTTATTTAATGCAATATCTAAAGAGCAAATGGATTATTTGCAGTTGACTATTTTTCATGTTTTAAAATCGGAATTTCAGGATATATCAAAGATTGATAATAGAACGCTAAATAATTTGTTACGTCATACATACAATATTGCAGGTAAACTTCCTGACAAGAAAATAGATTTTGCTTACCTATTTCTCATTGTGTGGTCGATAAGTGTAAAAATATATAATAAAAATAAATATAATCAGGTTCTTAATTTAAAAACAAGTCCTAAATTCTATTATGATATTGCAGATAGAACAGTTAGTTATGTGGGTTTATCATCATATAGACAAGTTATATTGAGTAATACCTACTATGAAATATATAGGGACTCAAATATAAACTCGATAAATTTTTATATTAATATGTGGCGAGCTCGCGGCAATAAAGAACTTGAGAGCAACATTAGAAAGATATTTGGAGGGGATATTGTATTGGATCCAAATTATGAAGATGTACTAAAATATATTTTTGATGCAGTGGAGAGTATTTCTGAGTAAAAAGTAATCAATGATGTAGATGAATGGAGTTTGGGAATTATAAATATGAACATTTCTATATGTGGTTGGGATGATAGGCTTGATAATATACGATGCAAAATAATATACGATGTAATTAACATCATGTATAGATATTTCAATAATGAGATTTTATTTAGAAACGATTTGATTATTTATAACATTAAATCGGTAGATTGCTTGTGCGCAGGCGAAGATCCGTGTACCCACTATGATAGAAGTCATATTTGTTTAAATGTAGATGGTGCTCATTGGTGTCAGTTTGTTCATCAGCTTAGTCATGAACTCTGTCATTGCTCTACGTCGCGTACACAGTTGCCTCAAAATATAAAATGGTTCGATGAATTTATATGTTGTTGCTCATCCTATTTAGTCGAGCTGATAATATCACAAGAGACGTCTGGATTATATAATTATATGTTCGGGGAATCAACTTCGAAAAATTTTGCTGATTATTTGCTAATTGAAGAAAAAGAACATATTTATTGTGTTGACAGCATTCGTACTTTTTTTAAATATAACAGAAAAGGATATGAATCTGATCAAAATCTAATAAAGAAACATGATTTTTATTGTGTTGAATTATTTAATAAATTAAATAATAACTTTAATGGCTTAACATTTGTTGGAAAAATGCATTTAGTTCAATTATTTGATTGCATGAATATCGAGCAATTTATTACTGCTTTAAAAGCTATATGTGATGAGAAAGAAAACAATGTAATAAATCAGATAATTGATGTTTTTGGGATAAAAATTTAGAATTTATAGGTATAAACTAATGCGTCAGATGAAAAATAGTGGAATTGAATGGGTTGGAGATATTCCTGATAATTGGGTTATTCATCCGTTATATTGCTTTTTTGATGAAAGAGTAAATAAAAATATCCTTGAGAATGAACAAAATCTCCTTTCACTGAGTTATGGCAAAATTAAAAGAAAAGATATAAATTCCAGCGAAGGCCTTTTACCTAATAACTATAACTCTTATAACATTGTGGATAGAGGGGATATTGTTATTCGCCCTACTGATTTGCAAAACGATAAACGCAGTTTAAGAACAGGTTTAGTTGAAGAGAGGGGGATAATAACTTCTGCTTACATTGCTTTAAAGCCTAAAAAGAGCACATTTTCAAAATTCTTTCATCATGTGCTACATATTTACGATGTTGAAAAGGTGTTTTATAACATGGGTAATGGGGTAAGGCAAGGACTCAATTACGACGAATTCTCAAAATTACTTATGATTGTTCCGCCGATAGAGGAGCAGAAGAGTATTGCGGGGGTTTTGGATAAAAAATGTAGTGAGATTGACGGGCTTATTGCCGATATAAAAACTCAGGTTCAAACGCTTGAACAATATAAACGCTCCGTCATAACCGAAGCCGTAACAAAAGGTCTCAACCCCTCCGTCGAAATGAAAGATAGTGGAATTGAGTGGATAGGCAATGTTCCCGCAGAGTGGACAATAAACAAGATAGATAGCGTATATTCCTTGCGCAATGAAAAAGTAAGTGATAAAGATTATATGCCTTTATCTGTAACAATGAAGGGAATAGTACCGCAGTTAGAGTCGGCGGCAAAAACAAATGATGGTGATAATAGAAAGTTAGTTCGAAAAGGCGACTTCGCAATTAATAGTCGTTCAGATAGAAGAGGCTCATGCGGCATTTCAGAACTTGACGGCTCTGTTTCATTAATAAATTTGGTTCTAAAACCTCGTGGTGAAATGAATAACAGATATTATAATTGGCTTTTTCATACGGAGAAATTTGCCGACGAGTTTTATAAGTGGGGTCACGGTATTGTTGACGATTTGTGGACAACTCGTTGGATTGATATGAGAAAAATATCAGTACCTATGCCGCCATTATCCGAGCAAAAAGAAATTGCCGATTATCTTGATAATAAATGCGCTCAAATTGAAGAGCTGATATCCGCAAAGCAATCGCAGATTGAAACGCTTGAATCTTACAAAAAGTCTTTAATCTACGAATACGTTACAGGCAAAAAAGAGGTAGCTTAATGAAGCGTAAAGAGAAAAATCGAGGCGAGCTTTCAGAGCTTGTTGGTGGATTGGTAATTATATTATGGTTATTTCTATTGTTGCTCCCTGTTTTGTTTGATTTTCAATCTGCTACCGTAGTTGGTAAGATTTTTATGATAATAGGCTCAAGTATTTTTTTGCTTATATATATTGCGTTATTTGTTCTTACTGTTAAGGATAAATCAAATGATATTTATAAGACAAGAAGGCAGAAAATATGGGCAATTATTTTTTTTATTGTTATTTTAATTTTGTATGTTTGGTTGCTGCTTGGATACTTTGATTCAGATATTTGGGGCACTTTAGAATATGTTGTGATGGGTGCATTTCTCATTATGGTTATGTATGGTTGCTATAGTTTAGTTAATGGATTTCGTCCCCTGCTAAACAATGAAAAAATAACAGTTGTTCTAATTGCAGCAGCCTTGTTTTTAGCTTATTTAAGTGGTTTATTTTCTGATATTTATGAGGGTGTAGCAGATATTTTAATAAAAATTGCTGTGGGGATTTTATATTTATTTTTTATTTCATTTTTATTAAATATTCTTGTGTTTAATAAACCTAAAAAAGAAATTAAAAATAGAATAATTATGATTGCAATTTTGGTTGTGGTCGGTGTCGCACTTTTAATCTTGTTTCCATTTTATATTCAGTGGTGTGGTTTGACCGGTGATAACTTTGAGGTTTTTGTAACAACTTATTCAGCCGTTGTTGGCGGAGCATTAACCCTTTTAGGTGTGGCGTTGACTATTAAATATGAAAGGCAAGTATCAAAGGATGCTGATATTGAAAAAATTAAGCCATTTTTAGTTATAGATACAAGCATGGAATCTTATAATTATAACCAAATAAAACAAATTTCATTTGGAAAATATTTTAAAGATATTAAATTGGGACAAGATAGTACCTATTATTTTGGAAGACCTATTTTTAGAAATGTTAGCGATAATGTTTGCATACTTGATTATATTCGAATTAATAATGAAAAATATAAGTTTTTGTTTCCATATGCAATTCTAAGCAATCAACAGTTCTATTTAACGATAAATAATCAAATTAAGAGTTTTAGTTTAGAGAATGAGCCACTAAAAGAAATATATATTGGGATATACGATAAAGCGTATCATTTATATGAATTCAAGCTTATTTTTAATGTAATGGGTGTTGTTGTGCCAGATAATAATATAGATTTTGAGGAAGTACCCGAAAATATGGTTATTAGGCAGGGAACAGGACAAATCATCTATAAGTCGCTTCACATTAAATATGTTGATTGTAGCACAGTAAGAATTGATAGTAATTTTAGTGCTGTGGGTGATAGACATATTAATGAAATAAAGACCGAATTTGAAAATGATTTTAACTTGCATTTCGACAAGGAGAGCTAAAATGAATAACATACTTTCGGAAAAGGAATATCAAAGATACATAATAGAACAGCTCGTTGCGGGGAACGGGTATATCGAGCGCAATCATACCTGTTTTGACGAGCGGTTTGCCATGGATAGGGAGCTGTTGTTTACATTCCTGAACAGCACGCAGCCCCAAACTATGGCTGCCCTGAAAAAGATATTCAAAGATAATTTAGAAGAGACTATTGTAAACTACCTCAACGCCGAGATTACAAAACCGCGCGGCAGCCTTTTGAACGTATTGAAGCACGGTATAGAAATTTCAAATTACAAGCTCGACCTGTTATACACAAAGCCCGCCACTACATACAACAAAGAGCTCGTCGCAAAATACGAAAGTAATATTTTCTCTGTAATGGAAGAGGTGTGGGCGGGCGACAAAGAGCGCGTTGACCTCGTAATATTTTTGAACGGCATTGCTATAATATCGTTCGAGCTCAAATGCAACGTTTCGGGACAGTCGTATGAGGACGCAATTTATCAGTTCCGCAAGGAGCGCAACCCCAAAACCCGTCTGTTCCTGTTTAAGGCGGGCTGCCTTGTAAATTTTGCGATGGACCTTGAAGAAGTATATATGACGACAAAACTTGCGGGCGATGCAACATTCTTTTTGCCCTTCAATATGGGCAACGGCGAAGGCGTAAATGCAGGCAAGGGAAACCCCGTATATGAAGATAAGTATTCGGTCTGGTATATGTGGGAGGATATCCTCAAAAAGGATACCGTGCTTGACCTTATCTCCAAGTTTATCTTTATCGAAAGCAAGGAGAACGTGGACGAGGTTACGGGCAGAAGAACGATAAAAGAGGCGGTAATATTCCCCAGATATCACCAGTTGGACGTAATCCGCAAGCTGCTCGCCGACGTGCGCACAAACAGAACTTCGCAAAACTATCTGATTCAGCACAGTGCGGGTTCGGGCAAAACTAATTCCATTGCTTGGCTTGCGCACAGGCTGGCATCCCTGCACGACGAGGACAACAAAATTGTCTTCGATAATATCCTTATAGTAACCGACAGAATTATAGTGGACAGGCAGCTGCAGGCGGCAATAACAGGTATGGAACACAAGGCGGGGCTTATTCGCGTTATGGACGATAAATGTACGTCCGCCGACCTTGCCATAGCATTGAAGGGCAACACGAAAATTATCGTTACGACCATTCAGAAATTCCCCTATATCGTCGATACGGTCAAAGGGCTGAAAGATAAAACTTTTGCCGTGATTATCGATGAGGCGCATTCTTCCACTTCGGGCAAAGATATGGCGGCAATAACGTTGTCGCTCGGAGCAGGAAAATTTGAAATTGACCCTGAAGGAACCTACGATGTGGACGATATGATTGTCGACGAGGTTTCGCGTAGCGGTAAACAGCCCAACGTTTCGATGTTTGCGTTCACTGCAACGCCAAAGCCCACTACGCTTGCGCTGTTCGGAAAGGTCAATCCAAAGGGGCAGAGGGAGGCGTTCCATATATATTCAATGAAGCAGGCGATAGAGGAGGGCTTTATCCTCGACGTTCTGCAAAACTTTACTGAGTATAAGACGTATTACCAGATAAATAAAGAGATAGCCGACGACCCGCGTTGCAAAACCAACGAGGCAAAAAGGCAGATAGCGCGCTTTGCCGAACTTCACGAAACTAATATTGCGCAGCGGGTGGAGGTCATTGTAGAGCATTTCCGCACTACCGTGATGAACGAGCTCGGCGGCATGGCGAAGGCTATGGTTGTTACGGCTTCGCGCCAGGGCGCGGTGAAATACAGGCAGGCGTTTGAAGATTACGTTACGCGAAAGGGATATAAAAATATTCACGCGCTTGTGGCGTTTTCGGGTAAAGTAAAATTACCCGACAGCGACGAGGAGTATTCTGAAAGTTCTATGAACGGCTTTTCGGAAGAAAAGCTGCCTAAAATGTTCGATTCTGACGATTACAATGTTTTGCTCGTCGCCAATAAATATCAGACGGGTTTCGACCAGCCTAAACTGTGTGCAATGTATGTGTTGAAAAAATTGCGCGGAGTTAATGCGGTGCAGACTTTTTCGCGCCTCAACCGAATCTGCCCGCCTTTTGACAAAAAGACTTTTATACTCGATTTCGTAAACACATACGATGATATAATTGCTGCGTTCGAGCCGTACTATACCACAACTTTACTTTCAAATTCGGTAACGCCTTCGGCAGTTTACGATTTGGAAGCCAAGCTGGACAGTTATACAATTCTCGACCCTATGGACGTCGAAAATGCTGTCGCTATTATATATAAGGGCGAAATTGATGCAAAGGGCAAGAGGCAGCTCACATTCTATCTGCAACGCGCCGAAAACAGAATTAAACAGTATCCGATTGAAACGCAACTCGAGATAGTTGTTGTAATACGCCACTTTATCAGATTTTATGAATTCCTTATTCAGGTTTCCTGTTTTGAGGATGTTGAGCTGCATAAAAAATATGTGTTCCTCACATATCTTATGAACCTCATCAATATCGTAAAGCCGGGAGGCGGCTTTGACCTGTCTGGGAAAATCAGGGCGGCAAATTTCGTTCAGAAAAGAGTGGCAGAACATAAGCAAACACAGATGACGCCCGATCCCATCGTTAAGTTGCTCACGGCAGAGAGTCTGCGGCTTTCGGAGGACAAAGTGGAGAGACTTTCTGTTATCATTGCGGATATCAACAGCAGGACGGGGAAGTCTTATGATAACGACGTTGCAATAAAGGCAATGTTGCAAATTAAAGACATTCTTTTAAAGTCTGATAAGCTGCGTGAGAGTGCGCGCAACAATACTGAAAAAGATTTTGAATTTGCGTATTTTGACGATATTGACGAAGCTCTTTTGCAAGGGCTTTCACAGAATCAGGACTTTTTCTCGCTCCTTTTAAATAATGATGACTTAAAAAAGCAAGTGCTGGGTATCTTTACGGAAGAGATATATAATAGCCTGCGCAGTGATGATGGGGATGATAACAAAGAATGAATAAATAATAAATCGTGCAGCCCGCCGCGAAAATTCGCGGCGGGCTGTCTTACGCTATGGTGAATTATCATATCAAGTGCAACAGGAGAGATAAATGTGATTTAAATTTTTTGGTTAGGATAAGAGAACTTCGAACGGCGGAGTAGTATATGGTTGGTGAATATATGCAGGAACAGAAAGTGACCAGTAAAGTGGACAGTAAAGTGGCCTCTAATTTAAATATTACCCAGAATCGGATAGTCGAAATAATGAGAGATAATCCGCAAATAACCATATCTGAATTATCAAAAATAATAGGTATGAACAATAGCGGCATAAAAAAGAATATTGCTAAATTGAAAGAGGATGGTGTAATAGAGCGAGTTGGCTCTGATAAATCAGGAAGCTGGAAAGTAAAATAGCAGAAAAGTGGCCCGCCGCGAGAAATCGCGACGGGCTGTCTTGCGCTTTATACCCCATTATACCCAAAATACAAGGCTAGGGGTATAAAAGGGTATAATAAAAATTTTAAACGTACGTATAAAATTTAGCCCGCCGCGAGAAATCGCGGCGGGCTGTCACTATATAAGGAGATTTTATTGGTTTTCGTCTACGTCGGAGAAGTCAAAACATTCCACGACGAGGCGCAAGCCGAATTTAAAACCGCGAACGTAGTAGCTTTCAGATATTATCGCGTGGCGGTCGCCATAGAGGTCGACGAACTCATCAAACAGTTTGAGTTGTTCTCCTGTCAGCATCGGGCGCAGTTTGTTGTAAATAGCTGTTTCGCGTTCGTCAATGTCTATGTACTCCTTAGTCCTCGGCGTGGTTATAACCTCGTCTGCAAGGTTGCCTTCAAAAAATGCCTTAATAATTTTGCTTTCCATAAATCTGATTTCCTTTTCTATATTCAAAAAAGTACGGTTTTAGGCAAGCGGTATTCTCTCATAAAATTAAATTTTTATTGTTATGTAAGGCAAATTTTGCTTGTCGCACGCTGTCGCATAACTTTTTGCAACCCTCAAAAATGGCACATTTTGAGCGATTTTTACTTAAAAATAGCCCAAAATCGAGGTGTATTTTCAGCCCATTGTCCCTTCAAGTCCAACAAGCGGAGCCATTCCGGTGATAATGGCGACGATGATCCACCTGTTCCCATTCCGCGCGAGCAGA
>CALXVB010000051.1 GCA_944391855.1 uncultured Clostridia bacterium
TCTTCACCGGAGTTCACTACAAACGGAATGCTTAAAAAGTGCTGGCGCAGAGTGGACGGCAAAATATATCTGTACAAAGGCGGCACGATGGGTGCGGCTAATACCGGCAAAGAGCCTTATTCTGAATTTTATGCTGCCCAGATTGCTCAAACAATGGGCATTAAGCATGTGGAATACAACCTCAGACAGTGGAAGGGTATGCTCTCATCCGTCTGCGAGCTGTTTACCGACATCAATACTGCATATGTTCCAATATGGCGCTTTGTGGGAAAAGATTCTCTGCTTGCCATTGCTCAGTTGCTAAAAGACTATGGCGAAGAGTTCTACAATGAGTTTGCAGACATGCTTGTCTTTGATGCGCTGATATACAATACGGACAGACATACGGGTAATTTCGGACTTCTTGTCGATAGTCATACGAATAAGGTCAAGGCGTTTGCGCCCGTGTTTGACAACGGGCTGTCGCTATTTAATTTTGCCATGGAAGACGACCTAGCGGATATAGAGAATTACTCCAAAACACGTAAGCCTGCTATGGGCGGTTCGTATGAAGAAGTTGTCAGAGCCTTTATATCTGAACGACAGAGAGCAATGCTTAGAAAGATGATAAATTTTAAGTTTACTCTTCATCCTAGATATAATTTGCCTAAGAGCAGATTGAAGACCATAGAAAGATTCCTTCAAAGCAGAGTGCGAGAACTTCTGGAATTATAATTTTAGCAGAATTGAATTAAAGTGAGCAACAGCGGTGTAAGCAATTTTGTACTTGGTGGCTCAACTAACGGTTGGGCTGAGCGGAAAAACAAAGACAGCAAAACCTTGGATGAAGTTTATAGGAAGTAGGACAGGTTAATGTATGGATAATAAAATTAAACATTTGGAAATGATACAAGCAATTATAACAAGAATGGCGCAAAATTCGTTTATGATTAAAGGCTGGGCATTAACTTTAGTTGTTGCTATGTTTGCTTTTGTTCCAAAAACAGCAGGCTTGTTCGTTCCCATAGTAATAGTACCAATTTTAATATTTGCCTTGCTTGACGCTTATTATTTACAATTAGAGAGAAGGTATAGAAAGCTTTATGATATTGTGCGAAAAAAGGAAGACGCTGAAATCGATTTCGAATTAAAAATCACAAAAGAATGTCAGGATCTTAGCACTAGTCTTTTAAATTGTATATTTTCAAGGTCAATTTTATTTTATTACGTTCCTATTTTGTGTGTTTCTGTTGGGATCATAATAGGTCTATTTATATAGAGGTGAAATATGAAAGTCTTTATAAGTTACCATAGAGCGGATACAAAGGCTAGGGATCATATTGAAGATTTATTGAAAGATAATGATATTACATTTTATGCAGTCCCTAAAAATGTGAATTTTGATGGCGAAAATCACCAGCATATAAAAGATACAATATTGCAAGAAATGGACGGTTGTGATGTTATTTTATGTATTGTGGGTAAAGATACATATACTAGACCCCATGTTGATTGGGAGCTACACGAAGCATTGAAAGGTGATATTAAAACTCGCAGGGGTGTATTAGCCGTTATGTTAGAAAATCGTGGAGATAGTAAAAATAATATTGATTACGCTACTTTTCCAAACAGATTAGAAGATAATGAAGATTATATAGTTATAGAGCAGTATGCTTCATTACAAGATAGACTTAAAGAAGCGTTGAAAGAAGCCTTGGATAATAGTTGGAACAGAGATATTCAAGTCAATAATCGTAGACCGCCAATGCAGTTAAGACAAGGAAAATATTTTGACATAAATTGATTTTATGCGCGAGGAGAAAAACAAATGAATAATGATCTTATTAAGAATTATATTGATTCACAACCACAGAAAGTAGTTTCAATCAATTGGGATAAAAAGACTTTGGCATATTCAGGCATTAAGCAATGTCAAAAAAGAACATCTACTGATCCTGAAGAGTTGACTCGTGCATATTTAATCACGAAACTTGTCAATGAGCTGGGATATAGTCCAGACAGAATAGAAATAGAACATGTTTATACTGCTGGGCGTCCTCATACTAATACCAGCCGCGCCGATGTGATTGTCAGAGATGCTAATAATGATGCATTTTTATTTTTTGAAGTTAAAAATCCTGATGAATATGCTTCGATGGATAAAGACCAGACAATAGAGGAACAGCTTTTTAAAGTTGCTGCGCAGGAACGCGCAGAAAATCATAAAGTCAAATATTTGGTATTATACACTATCAATGATGGTACGGGATCGATTACTGATGAGTGTATTATTATCGATAACGAAAGGTTTCCCACCTATGCAGAGTGGGAGCCCAACCGTAATAGCACTAATACTCTTCCCGATCATTATGGCAAGCCTCAAAAGACTCCTTACATAAAGGGAACATCTAAGGATTTGGAAAAGAATTTTTCTAACGAAATGCTTACGCAATTGCAAAATGATTTGCACAATGTCCTATGGGGTGGTGGCGGAACTGATGACAATGAAGTCTTTTCCTCTTTAACAAATCTTATTTTGGCAAAAATTCAGGACGAAGGCGATAGGGAGGATGGAGAGATATATAAGTTTCAGTCTCTTACATTTGAAAAGGATGGCGATGAACTGTTTGAAACCAATGAAGTTCTCTTTGAAAGAATTAACAAGCTTTATAGAAAGGCATTGCGAGACAAACTGAATATTACAGATAAGAATGAGCTTGAAAAATCATATGTGATTGACACAAAGAAATTTTCGCTCTCAAAGCTTAAATATACAGTTCAGAAGTTAGAGGGACTGTCTTTTGTTGATGGCAAAAATAGTTTAAGCGGAAAAGATATTCTTGGCGATTTCTTCGAAGGGATTATCCGTAATGGCTTTAAACAGACTAAAGGACAATTCTTTACGCCTATTAATGTTGTCAAGTTTATGCTTTGGGCTTTGCAGGCGGATAGATTGGCGGTTAAGCGAATTAAAGAAGATAAAGTTATACCGTATATGATTGATCCTTCTGCTGGCAGCGGCACCTTTCTTATTGAGTATATGAAATTCATAACATATACAATGAAATACAAGAACAGAAAGAATGGCGGAAAATATAATCAGCTGTTGGGTACATCGAGGGAAGTCGCTGATAAAGTAGAATCTGAATGGTTTTATCCTGATCATAGGGAAAACAAGTGGGCGCGAACTTATATATATGGCGCAGAAATAAACTTCAACCTCGGCACGGCTACAAAAGTCAATATGATTTTGCATGGTGATGGATCCACTAATATCTTTGTAAAAGACGGATTGGCACCTTTCAGAAAGTATGAGAAATCATCGGAACCTAATGCTTTAAACCAATATGTAACTCAGAATTTATATCAGGATAAAGAAGTAAATGAACAATTTGATTTAATTTTGAC
>CALXVB010000052.1 GCA_944391855.1 uncultured Clostridia bacterium
TAGACAAGAAACCGATAAAAGGTGAGTAATCAAAAGGAGAGTAACTCAAAGGTGTTACCTTATGAGTTACTCTCCTTATAATAAACAGTTATGCCATAGTTAAATGGATTCTCTATTTTGATATTCCAGTTGTTTCCATTTTTTCCTAGATTGTCGATAAGTATATAGCTACTATATGGATTGGCATCTGACCTATAACCACATGATGTGCACCTGTACTCTGTTTTGTTTGTGTTTTCAATATTTCCTACTATTTCACAATCATGTGTATGGAATAACTTTAAAGTTATATAAGCGTCACACCATGCAGAGTTTACCCAAATACATGCATTGCTTGCTTGCGACCAACCGAAGTGTACTACAAATCCTTCATAAGAGCCTTCACCGTTTGGGTATGTATAATCTTGATATCCATAGGCAACGACATCGTGATTTATTGCTCCTAAATGCGAATTCATGCTAATTATTAAAGGTCTGCCTTCGTTTAAACTCTCTTTTATAAAATAAGAATTTATTGGTGAATATCCAAATGCCCATTGCTGTTCATCTTTTGTTAAACCATACTCTCCTGCACCAATAGTGTCATTTAGATATGACCTTATGCCGCTAGTGACCTCGTTAATAGTAGAACCACTAGAATTTGGACTCATTATTCTTGTAATCATTTCGTTATAAAAACTATTTTTACCGGTAGGCTCACTTCTCGTTCCTGTTGTCCATTGATTCATTAATGATGGGTCGGTACAATAATTCGGGTTTTTTTCTGGTTCTGTAACTGCATTTTTTATATCGTTATAGCCATTTAAGAATTTATTAGTAATAAGTCGTCTATCATTATAGTAATTGTTAAAACTAAGAAGCAACTGTGCTGATATTGGACCGCATGTGCCAGTGTTGCCATTACCATATACTTCGCCTGCAAAATTGTCTCCATGCGTAGGATTAGCTAAAAAATACTTGTAGTTTTCAATTAAACGACCAGATATTGTAGAGGCGGCTATTAAGTCATCGGTATTAATGTCAGGTGCCGACTTAATCTCATTGTTATCGTCATTTTGAGTTAAGGTGCTGTTTTCGTAAGAAGTGATTGAATATGATTGTGCTTGCTGATTTACAGTTGCTTGCTCTATTTGCTGAGCGATGGTTTCAGTTTCTTGTGTTGTAACTTTAAGTTGCTTATTTGTTAGAACATTATAAAATTTATTATTTAATTTGTAAAGATAATTTGAAGGTCCTGCATAATATTTAATTTCATTAGATTTATAAGGAAGATTACTGTTCATACTATATTCCATCAATTCCATAGTTTGTTTGGAATAAATAGCATAACCTGCGTTTTCAAATTTAATATAAATAAAATCTGCGCTACCATCTAAATTATATAGATTTTCGCATGAAGCAATTTCTTTGTTTGGAAATGCGGGTTTAATAAAATTATTGCTCAGTTTAGTGTAATTATTAATTTCATTGATATTTTTATTTTGTTCTGTAATAGTATTTATGTTTTTAATGTCGTCGGTATTAACGGTTATATAATTTATATCTTGTTTATTATCAACTGATGACAAATTAGTTTTTGCGGGGTAGTAGAATGAGGTATTAAACAGAATCAATAAAAAAATAATAATTACTATATTTAGTACATATAAAGTCTTAAATTTCTTCTTCATATTTCAAACTCCTATTGTTGATTTATAAATATTGCGCTATCAATATTAATTTTGTCCATTATAATCACAAAACATCGTCTGAATGGCATTGTGGCGTCGTCGGCTGCACTGTATTCAAGATTGCAACAAATTTCAAGCCGGTCTGCTGTTTTTTCTATGCCGGAAAGTTTATAATCTCTGGTGCCGTATACATCTGCAAAAATATACAGAATCGCCATTTTGTCGGTCAAATCTATCGAAAATTTATCCTCGTCAAATATTTCGTTGAATTGGCTTTTTTCTTTGATTATAAAAGTTCTGCTTTCAGGCGAACTTTCGTCAAAAATATAGCGCTCATCAGGGGAATCGATGCCTTCTTTATAGTCAGAATTCAGGTAAAATGCTCCCGATACCCTGTTCTGTTCAAGAAAATTCGGTCTAATTATATCGTCGGCATTGCTTATTAGTGTTGCATTGTATTTGTTGCTGCACCCTATAAAACAGATGACGAGCATTGTTAGTGCCAAAGCTAAAAATGTAGTTATTTTATTCATATAATACTCCTGTCATTATAGAAGTTAAATTTAATGTTTTACAAGAATGATATATGTAGTACTGCATTGGTATAGCCTCTTACATTTTTTATTGTATTATATATACAATTTTATATTAAATAATAAAATTTGTATACTTTTGTAATTATTATATCACATATATTTTGATTGTCAATATGTATATTTAATATATTTGTTATTCTACAATAGGTTTGCGAGTTGAGGCAAGCCTATTTTTTTATCCCTCATAAAACGGCTTGATAGTAGGTCTGCCTTAACTTGGCAGACCTATTTTTTTGTTTTACGGAGGTATTGCTTATGGGCAAGAAGAAAGACGTGGTTTATCTCGGAGTGTGTCTTTCGCCTGCTACCCACGAGGAACTGAAAAAGCTCGCCGCAGAGAAAGAGCTTTCGATGAGCACCCTCGTAAGGCAGCTTATCAGAGATTATCTCGCAAATGCGCAGAAATCGGCGTAAAGGAGGCACGGCATCGTCAATGCCTTTGCGTTGGATATAAGCGAAACAAAAGAAACCGCAGGCGCAGCGAAAGAAGCGGCGGAGACCGCCGAAAACAACAGGATCACCGAAACAACGGTTGAGTATCAAGAGGGAACGAGCGGGACGTCCGCGCCGACGGGCGCGTGGTCGTCGGCAATTCCTGCCGTGCAAGAGGGGCGTTACTTGTGGACGAGGGTTACACTCACTTTTGCAAGCGGCAGTACGGCTGTGTTCTATTCCGTCGGAAAAATCGGTGCGAGGGGCGACGACGTTTACAGTTTTGTCATCAGGGACGGCAATCTGATTCAGGTCAAAGCCTCGGCTGCGGACGATAATGTACAGTACGGCATATACCGTAAACAATACGCATTTTTTACAAAAAAATAGAAAGCCGCGGGCGTGCGCATTGCACACGCCCGCGGCTTTCTATTTGTATAACTTTATTTGCTGTTCTTCTTTGTTGTTTTGACCAAGGGCGTAGCCCGTGTGAAGAAATCTCAATAAAACAATTGCGTAGGACGTTGAAATTTCTTCGCTTCACTCACTTCACTCCTTACGGTCGAAATGGCAGGGGGAGCGTCCGCCCGTAGGCGGACCCAAACTTAAAATTTCGTCAGCTTTGTAAGGTAGCCCTCCAGCTCGTCGATGTTTATCCTTATCTGCTCCATGCTGTCCCTGTCGCGCACGGTCACGGTGCCGTCCTCCAGCGTCTGGAAGTCCACAGTTATGCAGCAGGGGGTGCCTATCTCGTCCTGCCTGCGGTAGCG
>CALXVB010000053.1 GCA_944391855.1 uncultured Clostridia bacterium
GATAGCGGGGCCGATAAGATAATTCTCGTCTCCTGTAACCCCGCCACGCTCGCGCGCGACTTAGGGCTCTTACTCGGAGCGCTTAAAGATGAGGGCGGAATTTTAAAAAAGGACCCCTCATATGCCGCAACGAGCGCATATAAAATAGACTATATCCGCCCCTACGACATGTTCCCCCAAACCCGCCACGTCGAGACGCTGGTTTCGCTATGTCGGAAATAGCTATATATTGTGTTTTATTTTTAACAGAGCCACAATATATAGACAACAAAAATTTTAAGGAGCTGCTATAAAATAAGAAATAGCCGCTCCTTTATTTTTTTGGGAGAGGCATGTAGTATGAGTAGCTATGTCAAATTTCGTAAAGGTCGTAACTTTGGATATGTGCCATTATTAAGTAAAAATGACTCACAGTAATAATTTTTTTAAAATTACTCTTTTTATTTGCGATTGCTTGCATCCGATGGAAAAGATGGCAGCGGCTATCAAAGAAACCTTGGCTCATTTTGAAACAATATAACTAAAATAATATAATAAGGAGAAGCGCAAGGGAAACTTTGTCTTTTCTAATTTTATCTTTAAAAACCATTACGTTTGCGAATGGTTTTCAAGATGCAAAAATGAAAAAGTGCTCCGCTGCTAAATTGCATTAGTGGCAGGGCACTTTTTGTTGTTTGTCGGCGAGCTAATCAGCAATATTATCTAATTTACGCATATGATAGTAGAAATTGCAGCGATTTAATCCTGATTGCGATAGTGCATCGGGAAGGGGTAATTTGCCGTTCTTGTATTTCTGTACTATTGATTTAAACTCTTCGTCATAAACTTTAGCCGGCCGGCCGAATTTAGTTCCTCGCAATTTAGCGGCGGTAATTCCTTCCTTTTGTCGTTGTTTTATTGTGGCACGCTCATTCTCTGCAACAAAGGATAAAATTTGTAACACAATATCTGAAATGAACTTCCCGACTAATGTATCGGCTTTCATTCTCGTATCTAATAGGGGCATATCTATAACTAGTATGTCGGCATGAATCTGATTGGTTATACGGTTCCATTCAAATATTATTGCATCGTAATTGCGTCCCAGGCGATCTATTGACTTAATAATCAGTAGGTCGCCTTGTTTTAATTTTTTAATTAATTTCAAGTAGTTTTCCCTGTCAAAGTCTTTTCCGCTCTTCTTATCGCAGAAAATATGTTTTGGTAATACGCCGTAAGATGAAAAGGCATCCAACTGTCTTGCAAGGTTTTGATCTTGAGAGGATACGCGTGCATAGGCATAAGTGTTCATGGTAAAAGTCTCCTTATAAAATTGAATTGATATAAGGATAACATTTTGTATCAATGAATTTGTATTACCAAATAGATATTTGAAGCCTAAAATATTGTGTGTAAAAAAATTGAACTTTTACTAACTCACCTATTGCAAATCAAATTGACTTGTGGTATAATTATATTTGTCAAAATTTAGAGTATTTTGTCGAATTGTCGGCTGTTAGTAAAAGTTCACCTTTACTAACATCGGCTAAGATTGTTCATTTTGTGAAATTGTTTCGATGGTGCTTGTAGCTTAGGGCTCGGCAAATAGGGCAGTTGACATATCGAAGCTACAATCGCGCAAAAACATCATGTTGCGTGATTGGGCGAAGCTTACCATTTTGCATGTTAATTAAGGAGTGCAGTTTATGAAAGATCCATATTGGTGGTACGTGCTATATGTCCGCTCAAATACAGAGCACAGGGTAGCAAAATATGTCAACTTAGCCTTTAAAAATAAAGGGTTATCGTATGAGCTTGAGGCTTTTAGCCTAGAATCGGAACAATATTTTAATAACAAGAAGACGAAAGACTTGGACAAGCCTTATATAATGCGTCCAGTATTTTCAAATTATATTTTTATTGAAACTAATATGCCGGAAAATGAGTTTAAGGAGGCATTTTTTAGTATAGCCTATAACTCTGCGGATATAATTCGCTTATTGGCGTATGGGAAGTCTGGCATTATAGCTTTAAGGGATGAAGAGAGAATAAGGCTTGAGTATTTATTCCACAATAAGCGATGTTTGGAACATTCTATCGGATATATCGAAGGTGATAGGGTTATTATCACAGGTGGCGCATTGGTCGGAATGGAAGGAAGTATTAAAAAAATTAACAGGCACCACCGTAGTGCCCAAATAGAGATTAGTTTATTTAATGAAACTCAAACAATAGATGCGGCACTCGAGATAGTGTCGAAGAAATAATCTAATTTTATTGCAAGATGTAGTCTCAATGTTTCATTATGAAAGACTGTATAAATGTATATTGGAAATGTGAAAACCTTATTTGGCTAAAACAGATTAAGGATTTTGATTATACTTATTTTTATAGAGGCGTGATAATGGATATTATTGAAAAAGTAAAGAGCATTATCAATGGATATTATACAGAGCAATTTGATAAAATATATCTTCCTGAGGATATAGTAAAGGATGTGTTTGTCATTTTGGCTTCTAACAGTACAGTGATTGAACAATTTTGTGTTTTACATAACGAAAGTTTTGATCATATTATGTTTCAATGTATTGTTGAACATTCTCCAAGGATATGCTCTGTTAGACAATATCTAGCCATAAACAATATCAAACAATTGGATTTATGTAGAGATTATATCTTGAAAAACAAAGATTCACATTTTTTTCAAGGCGTTGCTCTTTTGTCAAGCATTAACCTTGAATTGATGCCGGAATTGGTTAGCTTTACTTTGTTTGATGACCGCTTTGCAATCATTCTGGAGTATGATGATAATGGGGGCTTTTATTTAACAAAAAATAGAGATGTTTTAATTGCATGCAGAAAATGGTTGTCTGTTGATATTATAGACAAACTAGACTTGGAAACCTCTTTTTTGCAAGAACCACTTATGATGAGTGCTGATATGATGAGTGAAGTATCCTATGTTTTGTGTAGTCATGATCATATGGATAATGAAAGTTGTTGTTGGTATCATTCTGTATGGCAGTATTTAAGGTTGATGAATATGGTTTCAACTCCTTCGTGGCATCATGATTTTTATATAAGCAATCTAAAAGCGAGTCTTCAAAAAATACCATATCCTAAAATTTTAATTAGTGGGGCAGCAGATTATTCATCCTTGTCCTATGTTGTAAGGGTTATGGAACTTTTGAAAAAAGATGGGCATTATGATGTCTTAGATTTATGTGAGTCACCTCTTTTTGCGTGTAAATGGTATGCCAAAAGAAAAAATATACCTTTATGTACTAAAAAGATGAGCATATTTGATCTTAATTCTTGTGAAGAATATGATTTGATATGCACAGATGCTTTTTTAACGAGATTTCCTAAAGAACAAATATCTTCCATTTTGAGTATATGGTATAAAGCATTAAAAGAGTATGGCTATGTTGTCACAACAGTAAGAATTTACGATGATAAACACCAATGTCCGGAAACTCCATCAAATGCGGATATTGCTACTTTTTCAAATAAAGCATACAAAAGATCGAAGATTTGGGAAAAGGTTATCAACTATTCTGCTGAAGAAATTGCAAAAAAAGCAGGAGTATATGCTTCAAAAATGAAAAGCAATAAAATTGGTACTCGCGAAGATATTATATCAGCATTTATAAATAGTGGATTTGAATTGTGTTGCGTTGAAGATGTAGAGGTTGCTGGCGAATTATATCCGTCAAGATATTTAAGGATACGTGCACAAAAGGGCAGATGATATGAAAAAAAATATTGCTGATTTATATGGATATGTAAGTAAGGTAACTAAATTTGATGTAAAATTCAAGCGTAAGCGGTATTTAGAGGCATGTAAAAAAATAACGGATTATATGTCAAATTCTTGTTTCCCTTTTGGTCAAATCTCATTTATATGCCAAGGCAATGTTGTTGTATATGGGGCAAAAACATTGCTTATGGTTGATTTTGATTTATTTTTATCCAGTAATTACGAAATGTTTGAGGATAGGTTAGAATCATTTAAGAACCGATTATTTCGGCGCTTTGTAGAGTCTTTTTTTGGTGTATTTGTTCATTCAGATACACCTTTGCTCAATATAAATATGAATTTCTATGATGTGTTAAATGTATCTGCTGCAAAAAAGACTTCACGAACCGATAAGATAAGAGATTTACTTGAAACTACAAAAGAACCCTTACTTATATATGGAAATAGTTCTTCTGGCAAAACGATATCTGTAGCCCAGGCTGTTAGCCAATTGATTGTAAACTCATATTCATGTACTTGGATTGATTTAGTAGATGTTAATGTTGAAATTGAACATTTGGTGTATTCAATTTTTCAAACGCTAAGTTCAGCAAAACACATAATTGTAATTGATAATTTACAGGCATATCCTTCTAAGATTTTCTGGATAAAAAATGTAATAGATCAGATTAATAAGTTGGTTAATACAATAAATATCAAAGTTGTCAATGTGTGTTGGCGATCAGCACGTAGCATTGTAGAAAGAATATATTTCCCTACATCTATAAAAGGCGTTGAGTGTTTAGGTGACGATGTTATAATAGAACTTGTCAGGATGGCTTCCTTAGATAAATATGAAAGAGAGATTTTATCAAATAGCGCGGGTGACGTGCTAGTTGCTAAAAGCATGATGGATTACATTCTTAGATTCAACCGTTTCCCAAGTGAAAAGCAATTGTCTCGAATGATGTATGAAGGATGTACTAGAAAAAAAGAATTATCTATAGAAGCTCAAAACATTTTGTATATTTTGGCATCACTAGGAGAGTTCGAAATTCATGTTCGCAAAGAATATTTACAAAGAATTTCCCCTGCAGGCTTTAATGAATTATCGGTAAACAATATTTTTAGAACTTATGAAACCGAAGATGCTAACATATATGTTTCGATCGGGCATCGTAGTTTGGCGCACAAAGTATTGGTGTATTTGCGTGACGAATTATATGATATTAAAACTCCTGTTGAAATAGCGATTGAATATCTAACCATAGAAGGTGAAAAGCAAATCCTATCAACGCTTGAACGATTGGATTTGGAGTTGGAAACTGGAGATTCTTTGTTCGCAAATTTATGGAGAGCTTTTTGTAATATGAGAGCTGCTTTACTAAAACAGTTGTCTGTTGATCCAACATGGGGAAACAATATGGCTTCCATGATTTTTGCTGCCGAAGCATTAACAAACATAAAATTTGATGCCGATTCAATATCAATGTGGAAGGAAGTAGCTTCTAATATTCGGATGCGCTGGTGTCCTGATCCTAATAAAGGAATCTTATTTATTGGGAAAAGCAACAATATTCCTGAAACGACTGAGATCATTGATTTTACAGATAATATTAGAAGGACTATGAATCAAGATGAGGCTCAGTATGACTATTCAGAAACGATGTTGTCTTATCATATTGACTATCAACGTTTTCATGATAATTGGCTTTTAGGTCTTTTATTGGGGTTCGAAGGCCTTTGTCTTGATGGTCGCGATGATTTAAAAATTAAATATATTGCTTCAGCTAACAAAATGCAACAAGCAAATGGTTCTTTTTACCCGGAACGAGTTTGCTGGGTTACTGCTCGAGTGATTATTGGACTGAGTCAGTGCGGATTAACTTTTTCAGACATAGTTGTGAAAAATGCTTGCAATTGGCTAGTGGCTCAGCTTGTTGACAAAAATTTGATAAAATGGGAGATTAATTCTCTTGATTGTTGTGGTTGGCGTAGCGGAACAGGAACGTGGAATTCAAATGAGCAAATTACATTAATGTGTTTATGTGCATTATTTTCTGCTCAATATCCAATAAGAAAAAATCAAAAAGTTTCTAAGATTATACAAGAATTTTGGCGTTGTCGAAAAAGTTTAGAAAAAAGCTTTATCGAAAAAGGAACTATACTTGACATTATGTGGATTATTGATGTCATGTTATTTGATAATCGAAATCCCATAGATTTAAAGGAGGAGATAAAAAATCTCACGGATTACGTAATTGATAAGTGGAATGAGGGTAGTCTGCTTTCGTCGGAAAAGGGGACGGAAAGCTCGGATGTGTCGTTTATGGCTAAAGAATTAATTTTTATTGTTTGGGCGTTGTTAAAAAAGAATTTGAAACAACTACTCAAAGGATTAGAATTAGACTATTCTATTTCATCGGAGAAGAAAAAGATTTTTATTTCGTATCGTAGAGAAGAGGGTGGTGGAAGTGCTTTCGCTCAGGATCTATATCGTACTCTCAATCAAAGTTTTAAGAATGAGGTGTTTTTGGATGTGTACGATTTGAGAGAAGAAAGCAGTGAATTTAGTGAAATTCTTAAAAATGCGCTCAATAATTCGGAAGTGGTTGTGGCTATTGTTACAGATCATGCATTTGAACGAGCTTGTTCTTCTGATTATGACAACAGCAAAGATGTCTATTATAATGAGCTTTATCAAGCACTTTTATTAAATAAAAAAATTATAACGATATATAATAGTTCTATAAAACGACCAGAACTTCCTAATGCGCTCAAAGTGAATAAAGATTTTTATGATATTGCATCACGCTTGTCGAAAAAAAATGCAACTTTCTATGACTCAACGATTCCTAATGCAATGGATATGTTAGCTCAAGAAGTTATAAAAAAATTAGAATATTTAAACATATGACTTGGAGGTAAAAATATGTTTGATTATGTAATTGTTCATGGCAGTTATGGTTCGCCCTTTGAGAATTGGTTTCCTTGGTTGTACGAAAAATTAACGGCAGAAGGAAAGAATGTTCTTGTGCCTCAATTCCCCTGTGGGGCAAAAATTCAGAATTATGATAATTGGAAGCGTGTTTTGGATGCGTATAAGCATTTAATAAACGAAAATACAACGTTTATTGGACATAGTCTTGCCCCTGCTTTTATTGTTGATTATTTAATAGATAACAATTTAAAAGTAAAACGTTTAGTATTGGTCGCGCCGTTTTATGGCTTGATAAATATTCCAGAGTTTGATGAGGTGAATTCACCATTTTTCACAAAAAAAGACTTAAGCAAAATTTCATTTTTGGCACTTAAGCGGATTTGTTTTATTTCAAATAATGATCCTTATGTACCCAAGGCTCTTTCCGTCTCTTTTTCAAAGGAAATCAGCGCGGAAACAATTTTTGTCGATAATGCGGGACATTTTAACGCCTCTGCTGGATACAAAACATTTGAATCGCTAATGGAAAAACTGTAATTAAATATTTATATTATTTATTAAATAATAGAGAAACTATAAATGATTAATTATTGTAAATTTTTTAAAGGCTGAGCAGATGCAAAATGATAAAATTCCTATAGTTATAGGTGTTACAGGGCATCGAAATCTAGTTTCCGCAGATATTCCGGCAATTAAGAGGTATGTTGAGAAAGCCCTTACGGAAATTCGTAATCAATGTAATAGCGACACTCCAATCATAATGTTGAACGCATTTGCAGAGGGTGCCGATATACTTTGCGCTGAAGTAGCTTTTTCTATGAATATAGACGTATATGCTTTATTGCCGTGTCCGCTTGAACGTTATGTAAAGAGTTTTGACAATAAAGAAATGGCACAAAAGTTGCCTGAATATCTTGAAAAGACAAAGCGTGTTATAATTGCACCCGATATCGAAAAAAATAAAGATTTTATAGATAAAGTAAAGCCAATTAAAGATGTCGATTACGAATATCGGCAAATGGGTATAAGTATGGCTTCAAATAGTCATATTCTTTTGGCTTTATGGGATGGAAAACCTTCTGATCAGCAATTTGGTTGCGGTACTGCCGATGTTGTTAGATTTGCGCTTGAGCAGAATTACCTCTCCAGTGATCACCTATATCGTCCGGGGCTTATAAATGATTGTGCGGTGGAATGGATTTCTGTACGAAGACAGGGCGATGGCGCTGAATGTCATCTGCGCCGCGCATGGTTGTCAAGCAAATTTGCCCCTGTTAACGATGGTGAGCTTTATCGCGATCGATATGTCGTGACGCAAACTATGCCGTCTTTCATTAAAAGGATAATAAATAAGACTGCGGAATATAATGCAGAAAAGGTGGATTTGACTGTAGATCGCCCTAAACTTTGGAAGGACGTGGATGAGTTAGATAGTTATCATAAAGTTTTAAGGTGCCATTATATTAAAGCAGACAATCTGAGTTATGTTGCTAACCAAAAAATATATATAAGGTTGCTATTAACAATAGCTTGTCTTGGTACACTTGTCGCGTTGTTTTTTACAATGTACGATGATGCATCAATAAAATGGATGATATGGTTTTGTACTGCTGCCATCATTTTGCTTATAGGAATTACAAAGTATGGGCAGAAAAGAAAAGTACATGAAAAATATGTTGATTATCGTGCGTTGGCCGAAGCTATCAGGATACAGT
This sequence comes from uncultured Clostridia bacterium, assembly GCA_944391855.1. Lineage (GTDB taxonomy): Bacteria > Bacillota > Clostridia > TANB77 > CAG-508 > CALXVA01. The sequence continues at coordinate 8,375 of CALXVB010000053.1, forward strand.
TTTATATGTCTATAGTGCTTCAAAACAGACCTTATCCTGATGTCGTTTGTAACTTTTATTCATGGTCACAAAAGTCAAATTATAGTTGGATTTCAAAGGCAATAAAATCAATTGCAATTATCAATGAAAGATGTTATATGAATATTGACCGCACACAAGTTGTCAATGTATGGATTGGTAACAGTAGCGAGCCAAGCGGACAATTGAACTATCATGCATCCAAGATACATAAAAATAGAAACAGAGCTGAGTTAAATAATAAGGTGTCCTCTATAATCCGTCTATTTACCATATGTATTTATATCCTCATATTTATTTTCGAAGTTGTATCTACGATTCTTGATTGGTATAACATTCAATGGTTTTGGGATGGTTTTATAGTCGGCGAATTTAGTTGGCGTAATCTTGGGGTTATATTAGTTGGTACGGCAACAGCGGCATCTTTGTTATTTTCTGGATATTTTGATAAATTGTCGTATGATAGAAAAGCTGATGACAACGAACACATGATTTCGTTTTATTCTTCTGCTTGCGAAAGATGGAAAGAGGTGTCAGCATTGAATGATGAAGTGGTGTTGGAAAAATTTATTTATGAAGTTGCACGTGAGGAAATAATAGAGAATGGGATTTGGTGCTCATATGTTATGGATAACGAGCTTGAAATAGAAATTTAAAAAATAATTATAAAGTTTTTTGGATGTCATAAGTATAAGAGAATTTAAAATAATGTGCGTATTTTATTATCGCCAATAAACATATCTAAGGTGCTGAAACTTTTAGATTAAGGGATGAAGATGAGAAAAAAAATAATAATTGAATTGGAGAGTCAATGGGTATTGTCGCATCGTGATGATGAGATTTTGCCCATTGCCGCAATAGAAAGCGAATTAAAGGCTCTTGACGTGTTTGAATGCGATGAGGGTTCTTTAACTTCGCTTTT
>CALXVB010000054.1 GCA_944391855.1 uncultured Clostridia bacterium
CAAGCAGTTTTTGCTGACTTTACAATGCGTATTCGATTAAAAGATTATAATCCAAAATTTGCTTATTACTATATGAGGAGTGCTTATTTTCAATATCTGGTGGAGATTTATAAAAAAGGATTGGGTAATAATACAAATATTTTTCCTATAGTAGTGAGGGAATTTCCGTTAATCGATATTCCTATTGCTGAACAGCAGCGTATAGTGGATGAAATTCAGGCTGAAATAGATAAGCAAAATGAAATAAAAAATCAAATTTCTACTTTGCGAATGGAGATAGATAAGATTGTCGAGTCTGCAGCAGGTCTCAACTCGTAGTTGTACTTAATTTACGATAAAGTTTTGATAGATAAATACAATTTATGATTAAAGTTTTTATTAGTTATACACACGATAGTGATGAACATTGTAAAAAAGTAGAAAAGCTTGCTTCCTTTTTAATAGAATATGGGGTTGATGTGGAGTTGGACCAATATACGCCTCATCCTGACGAGGGGTGGCCCACTTATATGTTGCGTAATATTTTAAAATCGGATTTTACGCTTTGTGTATGTACCGAATCTTATAAAGCCAGATTTGAGCAAGATGAAAAGATAGGTGTTGGATTAGGAGCAAAATTCGAGGGAAAAATAATTACACAACTAGTCTATGAAAGCGAAGTTAATAAAAAATTTATACCTATCTTAATGGATTCGTCCTATGCCAGTATTAAAGTTATACCTACGATTTTAAGATCTTATCAGTGGTATACTGTTTCTGAAAAAGATGAATTAGCTAATCTTTATGCAAGAATAACAGGGCAAGAAAAAAATATTAAGCCATTGTTGGGATCAGTTATTTCGATAGATGAATTGAGAAAGAAACTTTCATTGCCTACAACAACTCAAGAGGCAATAGATATTGTAACTAATAAGTGTATAAGGCGCTTAATTGCTAATGGGTTAACGAAAGACAAATCATGTCAAATTCTAAAAGGATTGATTGAATCGAATAAATTTAACTACTTACTTGGCTCTGACAACCGCATTGTTTATGTCATGGGTGATTTTGGTTCAGGAAAATCATTAGCGTTGTCTGTTTTATACATAAAAAAATTGCAAAATGGTGAAAGTGCATATTTTATTGGTGCAAATCAATTGTCGTCTGAATACTCAATAGAACAATATATCAATATAGGAAAGGACAATACGCCAATCACTGTTTTTATTGACGGGCTAGATGAGGTAAATTTTGCAACTTGTAAATCTATTATAGATGATGTAAACATTATTTCTGAACTTAATAGTAATGTTAATTTTGTTATATCATCTCGACCTATTCAATATCTGATAAAGCTATATCCAAAGAATATTATTAATATTAAAGAATTAGACAGGGATGAATCTTGTGATCTAATTGAGGAAATAGCAGGGGGGACAGCACCTATTCAGATATTGAACGGGTGGGGAAATGATTTTTGGGAAACTGTTAGTAATCCATTTTTTGCTATAATATGTGGTAAATATTTGGCGGATAAAAATGGGTTATTTAATCTGTCAAAACCAGAAATGATAAGTTATTTGATAACGAGTAGCATTAAAAAATATGATTCGGAAGATAACTTAAAAAACCAACTTGAATTATTATCAATCAGATATATTTTTAATGGGATGCACAAGCTGCTTATTTCTGATATCGATAGTAAAATTATCCTCGACGATATATTAAAAACCGGGCTTGTTCAGGTTGAAAATGATTATGCAATATTTAATTTGCCTATTATTGCACAGTGGCTCGGCGCAGAAGCAATTAAAGATGGTAAAGTTAAAATTGAAGATATCATTATCTCAGATAACTACATTGCATCATGGCGCTACTCACTTATGATTTTGGTGGGTAATATTTCATATAAAGATTCTTTTAAAATTTTAGCGTGTTTAGTAAAACATTATCCTGGTTTGGTTTCTACAATAATCAAGGACAATATAGTTTACGGTAAAAATGAGAGTTTGCCTCCTGCTGAAGAATGTGCAAAAAGAATTGCCGATTGTATGGAGGTTTGGGTAAATAGTATTCCATCATTGGCAAAGTTTATTGCTCCTGTTGATCATAATAGTAAGCCGTATAATTTTAAGTTCAGAATAGATGGTGATTTTACTTATATTTGGTGGGATAGTTCTTATGAAAATAAACCATATGAAGTAATATCAACTCAACCTGATAAATATTGCGCATTTTATTCGTCTCGCATTCCTAAAACTACGATTTGGCCATGGATTATAACTTTTAATTTTTTATCCCAACATTTAAAAAAATTAGTAAAAGGGAAACCTTTTTTCGTTGATATACCTGAATTACGGAAAGAAGGCGTTTATGATATAGCTAGAAAAACACTTCATTTAAGTTCTTTATATCGTGAGGATATTAAAATCGATGAGGTTTCTGAACATATAAAGAAATATGGGAGTGGAGATCCTATTCTTCAATATGAAATTAATAAATTAACATCATATGGGCAGAAAGTAATTGAATATCCTCATTTGAAACCCGATAATGATTATGTGTCGGGCAAATATGTTTGGGACTTGTATAGTAAGCCTCGTCAGATTTTATTAGCACAAGAAATTTACTTAAAGGGATTACAGTCTTATCAACAGCTATGTGATGGCTTGTTTAATGGATTAAATAACGTTATGCCTATGAGGTTAATGCTTCCTGCGGATTTGAAGATGGAATTCTATTATAGTGACTCTATGTTTGGAAAAGAGCCTTGTGTACGTTGGTGGTTAATTTGTAAAAATTCAGATCAACATAATTCTGTTTCTTTAATAAATGAAAAAGAATCGAAAATAGATCTGGGATCAAATATGAATGAAATTTTTAAAGATATACAATCATCGATTATGCAATATAGGGTCAAAAATCATAGTTTATGTCCAATAACAATTCATTCTGAAATTTTAAATATTTTTAACGAATTACCGTTAACACAATTGGTAATGAGTTGGCTAAAGCATGATCTTATTGCTATTGATTGGATATAGCCAGTCAGATTAAATTAATATCGATTCAATTGTAAGGTTTAAATTATTTTGTGTAAAAAATCATATTGCCGTTAGCACCGAATAACTCTTCGTCGATAATTAAAACAATAAACATGAGAGGAATTTAAAATGACAAAAACCGAATTGAAAACTTTTTTTAATTCATGGAAAAAGGTGAAAGAAATTTATCGCAAGTACCATCCCAAAAACAGAATGCATTTTCCAGAACCTTTACAAAAAGAAATTATAAAATCATTTTATGATAAAAACTTAAAAATAGCTAACTCAGGATCTTATGACTTTGTAGGAAATGTGGAACTTAAGTCGAGTACTACAGTAAATGGATGTACTCCGTTTTCTTTGGGTCAAAATAATTGTAGTAGAATTTTATATATGGAAATCACGGATCATATTAGGGTGTATGAGATCGCTACTAATGATGTACAGACAATAAACGGGATGGTGTCTGCGGCAGCGCAAAATAGCAAGAATAAATCCAATATTAGATTAGGCAAATATAAAAAAAATGCAACAAATGCGGTTGTTGTAATTTAAAAATAGATAATAAGAAAGTGTCTTATTAAGATATTATTGCTTGATAGAAAGCATGATTATTGTTGTAAATTTAATTTTTCAACATTAGTGAGTTGATGAAAATAAGAATAATATGAATAATATGAATATGGAATATCAAGAGTGTTACATAGCATTTTTGGATATGCTTGGCTTTAAGAATTTAATAAAAGAAAAGGAATGCGATTATCTGCTTAAAGTTTTTGAGAAAATACGTTATCCTTTTAAGGTGTCGTCAAAAGAAACAGACACCGCTGGTAAGGAGATAGAAGGCAGTCAAAAGGACTACAGGATAAACTCTAAAATTATCTCGGATAGCATTTGTCTATATATTGAAGCTACCGATAATAAAAAATTAATGATACTCATAATGGCGTGTTCTATTATTCAATGGGAACTTCTTAATTGCGATACTCCAATCTTTGTAAGGGGCGGTATAGTAAAAGGCTACATATATTCGGATGGAGATGTTATTTTTGGAGAAGGATTGACAAGAGCATACTTATTGGAAGAAGGAAATGCAAAATATCCAAGAATAATTATGACTGGAGATATTTTGCACCCCCTTCGTACACATGAAACAAGAAATGGTGAAACTACTGTGGAAAGATTGGTCTTCAAGGATTTTGATGGTTTTTATACGGTTGACTATTTTAGCAGGTTAAAATATTACAGAAAACAACTTGGTGCTTGTGATAGGGTTGTGAGATATGTAAACAATATTCTTGGTACAACTACAGATTCGTCTCTTAGAGAAAAATATAACTATTTTATTGGTAAACTTGCAAGTATAGGGATAAAATAACAAATGTTAAAGATTCTTTTAGATAATAATGCCATTGATAAAGTGCAACATAATTTAGACTTTATTAAGGAGAACAGACATAAATTAGATATTTATGTGCCAAGAAGCGTAATGGGAGAAGCTTGTGAAAATAAGTCCTATAATCCAACATGGAATGTTATCTCTTTGCTGAAGGCAGATGTAAAATATTTGCCAGATGCTATATTTGTTTTTGGATATTCACGTCTGGACGGGGAAGCGTGTTTTGGTTCCGAAGAAGTTGGCGAGGTTTATAAAAATATACTGAATCAGAATAAAAGTAATATAGCAGACGCCGTTATTGCCACTACAGCTGTGGCTAATGATTGTATTTTAATAACGGAAGATAAAAAATTATATAATAAAATGAAAAATTTTGGATATAAAGTTATGAATTTTGCTGAATTACAGGAAACAATCACATCACTTCATGATAAAAATTAATTATCGTTATATAGTCTATTATGCTGAATTTAATATGTTCATTTAATTTCTTTGCTTTTTAAGGAAAAATATGTATATATAGTCTAAGTAGATGGTTCCTCATAAAAGTCATTCTTAAATAATGTAATTAGGCACTCTTCGCGTTTGAGTACGAAAATTTTCCGCAGAGCAGGTTGAAGGCCATAGGAAAATTCCTGCAAAAGAGGGTAAACGAGCTCTTAGATTTGTAGTGATTACAAATTTTATAAATTTATAAAACGAAGAGGATGATTGCCTTCAACTATCCTCTTATTGTGTATCACAATATAAGTTTATTATAGTTTTCTTTTTTGATAAGGCATAATCATAAGCGAGCTTTGTTCCGCTGGCGTTTTTGTGATTAGAGGTGGCGTGTGAACCTGACAGAGAGGAGGGGGAATAAGTCTTGTCGAAATAAAATATACAAATATCGGCTCTGTCTATCATGTGGTAATTGCGCTCAATGTAAGCGGCTCTGCCTGCGTTCAGAATCTTGTCGGGGAAATAGGTATTATCGTAAAAATTTAATAAGTAATCTTTGTAATCCTCACTGATATGTGGGTATTCCGCTCTGACGTAAAACGGCTTTACGTTCGGGCGGATTTTTTTAACTTTGTTAGCTG
>CALXVB010000055.1 GCA_944391855.1 uncultured Clostridia bacterium
TCCATGAATTACTTTGTGGGAAAGCTGCATATGGCCGACGGCCTGCCCGCCACCACAAAGACGGCGAACATGGAATCGCACGGCTTCGGCATACGCAGCATAAAGCTGATAGCCGAAAAGTATGGCGGCAGAATAGACATAGACGTAAAGGGAGAGATCTTTGAACTTTCCGTATTGCTCATAATGCCCGAGCAGCCGGACGGCATTGACAAGGCCGAACCGGCAGAATTCTCTTGAGTTTCGCAATATAATTCTTTGGGCGGTTAAAGGCACCTGCAATTTTGCGGGTGCCTTTTTTTAGTTGTAAAAATGCAATGTTTTTGTCAATGAAATGCAATAAAAATGATATGTAATTGCAGTTTATGCTAAATTTTGACAATTTATTCTGTTTTTCGGGTACGAGAAAAAATTGTGTTATACTGCCTCTCGAAAAGTTCATCCGCAAGAATTCTGATGCGTAAGGCGGATATCGAGGAGCAAAATTATGAAATTAAGGAACATTGTAAAAGCGGCTGTGGTCCTCGGCTGCGCGGGCGTGCTTGCAGCGACGTTTGCTGCCTGCGGCAATAATGAGGAGGACCCTCCCGCAGTTACAAAGACTCATGACCCCGTAACGCTTGAAGTGACCGGCCGGCCCGGCACATACGAGCCGCACAATTTCGTAGACGGCAAATGCACGATGTGCGACGAAACTACTATCTTCACGCAGGATTCCGTCGCCCAGGACGATATCGTCACCAAGGAGTGCGACCGGCAGGGTACGGTGGAGGAGATAAAGTACACAACCGCCGTATACCCCGACTATGAATACGCCGACGAAAACGGCCTCGTTACCAAGACGGCTTGGGTATATCTTCCCTACGGCTACGACGCGGAGGATACATCCACAAAATATAACCTTTTAGTGCTCGTGCACGGCAGCGGCCTGAACGAGGGCTACTGGTTCGCAAAGGGCAGCTATGCCGACGAATCGCAGCAGAGCATATACCTCTCGGGCGGCAACGGCACAGCCAACCTTTTGGACACCATGATGAAGGACGGCACGGCGGAAAAAACCATAGTGGTCACCCCCACGTTCTATATACCCGGCGAGGACGGTACCACCGCGAATACGGGCAACGAAGCCGATACTTCAAACTTTGCCGAAGAGCTCAAGGGCGATCTCCTGCCTTACATGGCGCTCAACTATAACACATACGCCGAAGTGAACGAAGAGATGACCGACGAGGAGATGACGGCAGCGCTCGTTGCGGCGCGCGACCATCAGGCCTATGCGGGCCTTTCGCTCGGCTCCATGATCTCCTTCACCTCGATCTGGGCGGAATGCATAGACGTATTCTCATACATCGGCTCGTTCTCGGGCGGCGTCAGCGTTGAACAGGCCGAAGCCCTCGCAGAGACCAAGAACACCGAGTTTGCCGATTACGACATAAATTACTGGTACGTGAGCCTGGGCACTTCCGAAACTAATATGGTCTACCCCGGCGACCCGTTCGGCGATTACCGCGCCATGCTCGGTGCTGTCGAAGGCCTTCAGTCGGGCTCCGATCTTTCCGCGGGCGATAACTGCCAGTATATGGTCTGCAACAAAACGGGACACAACTATCCCTCGTGGATAACTTCGCTATACAACTGTATGCAGGTTTTTTTCAAGGCCTGAAGCATAAGGGCAGAGGGCTGAAAGCATGAAGGTTTTACTCCATAAATTTATAGCGCTGGCCTGTGCGGCGGCATGTGCCGCCGCGGCAGGACTGGCCGCCTGCACGAGCGGCGATGCGGGTGAAAACAGCGGCAACGGCGGAAACGGAGGCGGCAACGCGCCTGTAACGCACAGCGCCGACACATACCTCGTCGACGGCACGACAGATGAATACCACTGGCATAACTTCGCGGACGGCAAGTGCACGATGTGCGATGAAACGACCATATTCGAAGAACAGCCCGTGGGGGGCGGCGACCTCATAGACAGGAAGTCGGAATACCCCGGCACTCTGCAGAAGATCACATACAGCACGCGCTCGTATATCGGCGAGGCGCTGTATGCCGAAGAACTGAACGGCGCGCAGATCCCCATGGAAAAGAGCGCATGGGTATATCTTCCCTACGGCTACGATGCCGAAGACGATCAGACAAAATACAACGTTTTATATCTGCTTCACGGCAACGGACAGAACGAGGAATACTGGTTCGCGCGCAGCACCCCCGGCGAGGGGCAGTTTACGCCCGACAGCAACGCCTATACAAAGGGCTACGGGACGGAGAACATACTCGACTATCTGATGGAGGAGGGGCTGGCAGAAAGGACCATAGTGGTCACGCCTACTTTCTATTCCACCACGGAGGAGTATCCGATAGATAAGGATAACTGGCGCACGACTAAGTATTTCGGGCAGGAGCTGATAAATGACCTCATGCCGTATGTTGCCGAAAACTTCAATACATACGCCGCGGACGGCAGCGCGGAGTCGCTCAAGGCCGCGCGCGATCATCAGGGCTATGCCGGTCTTTCAATGGGTTCGGTGACGAGCTTCACCTCGATATGGAGCTATTGCCTTGAATACTTTGCCTACATAGGTTCGCTCTCCGCGGGCGCAAACAGCCCCGAAGGCGACGACTTCACTGCCGACATAATAGCGGCAAAGAACGGCGAATATGCCGACTGCGACATAAAGTATTGGTACGTCAGCAGCGGCACCAGAGAAAACCCCGAAAGCAAGTTTTTAAGTACGTATATCCCGTTCGTTCAGCAGATAAACGGTCTGCAGCACGGCAGCGACATTGCTTCGGGCGATAACTGCGAATTTATGACCATTCAGGGGACTGCGCACAACTACGCAACCTGGATAACCGATTTGTATAACTTTATGCAGGTCTTTTACAAGGCATAACCGGCGGCTGCTGCCTGCGGTTTGCCGAGGGGGAAATTAATGAGACCACTGACTAAGCGCATCCTTGTGCTCTCCTGTGCTGCAGCGACGGCAACGGCTGTTTTTTGCCTTGCCGCCTGCAGCGGAGGGGAAATAACCGGCGAGCCGGAATCGCCTGTCATGACGCACGACCCTGTAACGTTGGAAGTTGACGGCCGGCCCGGCACATACGAGCCGCACAATTTCGTAGACGGCAAATGCACGATGTGCGACGAAACTACTATCTTCA
>CALXVB010000056.1 GCA_944391855.1 uncultured Clostridia bacterium
TTCCGCCTCGAAAAATGCCCCTTCAAGGTCAACAAAAAGTTCTGTTCCTTTTGCAAGATCCATTGCTACAAGCCGGAGATGCGGCAGAAGATAAAGGATGTTATGAAGTGGGCGGGGCCGAGAATGATATTCACGCACCCCGTGTTCGCGTTCAAACACGTCTTTCAGATGATAAAATACAAAAAGAAGTTAAAAAAGGAAGAGAAGGCAAAAGGTAATGTTTGACAAAGAACTCTTAAAACTTATCGGCGGAAACAAAAAGTACGTCGTCTATACCGTCCTTTTAATGGTGCTCGGTATGCTCGCCAACATCGGTATCACGGCGAGCGTATGCTGGGCGGTGTATTTCCTCATCGAAGGTTACGAGCCGCTCGCATACATATATCCCGCTATAGCGGCTGTCATTGCCATTATCGTGCGCTATGTGGCAAGCCGCTGCACGGGAAGTCTTAAAGATATGCTGGGGCGCAAGGTCAAAAAAGACTTGCGCGAGCGCACTTATGATAAAATACTGCGCCTCGGCGTGCGCTCTACGGACGGTATGAGCATGGCGGGCTTGACGCAAGTAAGTATGGAAGGCATCGAACAGCTCGATTTGTACTATTCGACCTATTTGCCGCAATTCTTCTTTTCGATGATCGCGCCGATACTTTTATTCTGTATCTGCGTGGGCATTGATTGGCGCACGTCGCTTGTGCTTTTGGCGTGCGTGCCGCTCATTCCCGTATCCATCGTGGCGGTTTCAAAATACGCAAAAAAGATCTTCGCCAAGTATTGGGGCAAATACACCTCGATGGGCGACGCCTTTTTGGACAGCGTGCAGGGCTTGAAAGAGTTAAAGATCTTCAAAGCGGACGCCGCCCGCCACGTCAAGATGAACGCGAGCGCGGAGGAGTTCCGCAAGATCACGATGAAGGTGCTCGTCATGCAGCTTGCCAGCACGACCATCATGGACTTGGTGGCATACGGCGGCGCGGGCGCGGGTATCGCGCTCTCCGTTGTCGGGCTTATGAACGGCTGGCTCGCACCTGCCGCTGCGCTCTTTCTTATTCTCGTTGCGGTGGAGTTTTTCCTGCCGCTGCGTTCGCTCGGCTCTGCGTTCCACGTCGCGATGAACGGCGCGAGCGCGGGCAGAAAGATAATCTCTCTCCTCAATGTTCCCGATCCCGTATGGGGCGAGAACGAAGTAAAGGGAACGGAACTCAAATTAAACGGTGTGACTTTCTCCTATGACGGCAAGCGCGACGTGCTGAAAAACGTAAATATGGTATTTCCCGAACAGGGTATGACGGCCATCGTCGGCGAAAGCGGCTGCGGAAAGAGCACCGTTGTCAATATGCTTGTCGGCGCGTATCGTCCGAAAGCCGGCAATGTAACCGTCGGGGGTGAAGTTTTGGAGAACGTCACGCGCGAGTCGTACTATTCGCATTTCGCGTCCGTTTCCTATAACACTTATATTTTTAACGACACCGTGCGCGCCAACTTTGAGCTGGCGAAAAAGAACGCGACCGATGAGGAAATCTGGGCGGCGTTAGAGGCTGTCAATCTTGCAGACTTTATAAAGGAGAACGGCGGGCTGGATAAGGTCATTACAGAGGATGCGAACAACGTATCGGGCGGGCAGAAACAGCGGCTTGCGCTCGCGGTCAACCTTGTTGCAGACAAAGATATTTATGTCTTTGACGAGGCAACGAGCAATATCGACATAGAGAGCGAGGCGATTATTATGTGCAATATCAAGGCGATGAGCGCGCAAAAGAGCGTCATCGTCATCTCGCACCGCCTTGCCAACGTCGTCCCCGCGGACAATATCTACTTTATGGAAGAAGGGGAAGTGAAAGAGCGCGGTAGTCACGCGCAGCTTATGGCAGCAAGCGGCGGCTATGCAAAACTGTTCAATGCACAGAAACAGCTCGAAGAGGGCTACAAAGAAATTACGGGCATTGCCGCGGAGGTGAAAGCATGAAAGAGAAACTTCGCAGAAGCGGCGCAAAAATCATGGCGAGCCTAATTGTGCTGCTTGGTTCTCTCTCGTACATAATGATACTCGCCGTCATCAACGGCTCGGTCGGTTTCATCGCCGCAATGGGCGTGACGGTATTCGGCGCAACGGGCGTTGCAAAGGCGCTCGGAATTATGGGCTTGTGCGCCGAAGTTTCCCTCTCGTGGGGCTGGATCATCGGGCTTGCCGTCGGCTGCGGCGTCATCCGCGGCGGCTTGCGGTATCTGGAACAATATAGTAACCACTACATTGCCTTCAAATTATTGGCGGTACTGCGCGATAAAATTTTCGGCGCGCTCCGCGTGCTCTGTCCCGCAAAGCTCGAAAGTAAGCAAAAGGGCAGTATTATCGCTATGATCACGTCCGACATTGAAACGTTGGAGGTTTTCTATGCGCACACCATTTCGCCCATTTGCATTGCCGTGCTGGTGTCGCTGGCGGTGTTCCTGTTCGTGGGATTTGTGGCAAGCTGGTATCTTGCGCTTGTGGCGCTTGTGGGATATATCGTCATCGGCATAATTGTGCCGCTCATTTCGTCGGGCAAACTCAAAGCATCGGGCGTGAACTACCGTAAGGAGTTCGCCTCGTTCAACGCTTACTTCCTCGACAGTATCAAGGGTATTAAAGACATCGTTCTCAACAATGCCGAAAAGGATAGGGAAGGAGAGGTCAACCGCCGTTCGGATATTCTTCTGAAAGAGACGAAGAAGATGAAAAACGGCATCACCCGTGCAAGCGCCGCCACTGAACTGATGGTAACGCTGTTCATCGCCATATCGCTGATCGTCGGCATCTTGCTTGTACATTTTGAGATGCTCGACCTTGGCAGGATGCTCATCGGCGTGGTGACGATTTTCGGCAGTTTTGGCCCCGTGCTCGCGGTGTCCGCTCTGCCCGGCAATCTTACACAGACCTTTGCGAGCGGCGACAGGGTTCTGAACCTTCTGGAAGAAAAGCCTGCGGTCACACCTATAAAGAATGGAAAGACATTCGATTACGAAAACCTGAACGTCAAAGACTTG
>CALXVB010000057.1 GCA_944391855.1 uncultured Clostridia bacterium
GAAGTTCCCCGTCTGAAAATGTCGGTTCAAAAATCATAAAATGTCCCTCTCTTATCGGCGGGATATTCCCCGCAGTATTTTAGCCAATTATATCACAGGCAAGCGATAAATGCAACAGCCATTGTTGTATGAGGCGCTCCCCTTTAGCCAAGGAAACTCAATTGTGGTGAAAAAAGCGTGGCGGGCAAATTTTTTGCCCGCCACGCTTTAAAATTTCAGCTTTTCCCCTAAAACTCAGCCGTTATAGTTGTAAATTCTATTTGCGCTTGTAAGATTACTATTACCATAAGTAGTACTATTCAAGCCATCAATTTCATACCACTGATCGATACTTCCAGTATAATATACTGTATCGAGTGCGGTACATCCGATAAACGCTCTATTGCCAATACTTGTAACACTCCTTGGAATAACAATACTTGTGAGAGATGAGCAGTTTTCAAATGCACCGCTACCAATGCTTGTAACGCCATTGCCAATAACAACACTTTTAAGTGAAGTACAATCACTGAACGTGTAAATTGCAATACCTGTAACGCTATCTGGAATATTCACACTCATAAGAGATGTACAATTATCAAATGCTCTCCAGCCAATAGAAGTAATACTATCTGGGATGGTTATATTTTTAATCAATGTACAACTACCAAATGCCCATGTTTGGATTCCAGTAACGCTACCATCGTCAGGAATGACACTATTATTACAGCCTGCGATTAGGGTTTTGCTTGCAGTTTCAATTATGCAGTTACCTGCGCTATGATAAACTTTATTGCCAGCGTCTACTGAAATATTTGTAAGAGAGTTGCACCCATTAAATGCCCATGTTTCAATGTCTGTAACACTATTAGGAATCTTTATACTTACAAGTGAAACACATTCCCTAAATGCACCTTGTCCAATATCTATAATACTGTTAGGAATGACTATATTCACAAGGGAACTACAGGCTCTGAACGCTTCATCATATATAATTTTTGTTTTGCTGTTAAATGTGAATGTTGTAATAGTTGTATCTTTAATAGCCATAAGTATTAAATATGGGTTATCCACATTACCTAAATAATAAGCGTTGCTATCTTCATTATAGCTAAGTGAAGAGCAGTCATCAAAAACATCGTTGCCTATATTTGTAACGCTATTGGGGATGCTGATACTTGTAAGCGAAAAGCAGCCTTTAAATGCAGTACTTCCAATACTAACAACACTATCTGGAATAGTTACATTTGTAAGGGAATAACAAGAATTAAACGTACTACCACCAATGCTTGTAACACTATCAGGAATAACTATACTTGTAAGTGCACTACAATCACAAAACGCCATATTTCCAATGCTTTTAACATTGTCTGGAATGTAAATTTTTGTAAGCATGGTACATCCCTTGAATGCGCTATCAGCAATACCAACTGTATTTTCACGTAGAGTAACTGAAGTTACCGAGTCGTCACAACCGATAACCCACTTATCCACATAGCTAACACCATTTTCAACTTCGATAATATTTTCTGTGCCACTGAATGCATTTACTTCAATGCTTGTAACACTATCACTTATTACTATATCGATAAGCGCTGTACAATTATCAAACACACCTCCACAAATACTTGAAACCCCATTGCTAATGCATACTTTTTCAAGCGATGTGCAATCTCTGAACATAAAATCACTGATAATTGAAACGCTACCAGGAATAGTGACGCTTGTAAGTGACGTGCAACCTTGGAATGCATACTCATCAATACTTGTAACACTATCAGGAATTGCTATGCTTGTAAGCGAGGAACAATCATTGAACGCCGCTCTACCAATGCTTTTAACATTGTCACCAATTGTCGCGTTTATAATTGAAGAGCAATCACTAAATGCGCTTTCGCCAATGATTATAACATTGTCGGGAATAACTATATTTGTAAGCAATGCACATCTAAGAAAAGCATTTTCTGCAATTGCTACAGTATCTTCGCGCAAAGAGACCGACGTTACAGATTCATCACAATCGATAGCCCATTTATCCACATAGCTAACACCATTTTCAATTTCAATAATATTTATACACCCCCAAAATGCACTCCAATCAATAGAGATAATACTGCTTGGAATTTTTACACTTGTAAGTGATGTACAATCATTGAATGCCCAATCTCCAATTTCTCTTACAGGCTGGTCATTATACACAGAAGGAATAATTATATCTGTAGCGGTCGCAGTGCCAATACCGCTAACTATGTAATATGTTCTGTCATTAGAGAGTGTATATTCTAGTCCATCTGTACCTTCGATAACAGCATTACATACAGAACAAGTACCGTCAACAATGCTGTGCTCAGCGTAGTCCGCAACTTCATAGTCATGTTCGCAAGTAGCTGTATGCCAATGATGTGTGCTATCAAAAGACCAAGCCCCAGAGTACGTATGCTTATGCTGCTCATCACCATCTTGCTCACTGCCGCCAAACAAGCTGCATGCAGCCAAACTGGACATCATGACAATTGACATAACAACTGCCAGCAAAATTGCAAGCAATTTTTTCTTCATAAAATTTCCTCCGAAAATCATTTGCAGGGCAGGGAAAATTTCGCAAACAAAAAAGCGCGCCTTCAACCGAAGACACGCCCTGCATAATAGTATCTCCGATTGCTGCGACACAAACTAACCCCAATGAGGATAAAGAGATACGAAAATGCCAGATTCGTACCTCAATGGGGCAATATTCAGTTTGTGTCGCATTTTGATTTTAGCACAAGCGGGCGCAAATTTCAAGGGGGAAAGACGCGATTTATAAAATATTTCATAAAAAACGCCGCCTGCCCTGCCATTACCTGCAATCATCAACATAATTATACAACACCTTTTGTGCAAATTGCAATACATATAATTACTTTAGCTGAATTGCAGGACAAAATTCCGTTCTGCAGGGTTAAAATCAGTTTTGAACGGGTAAGTTCCGATTTTTTCGTTT